>JAFTAM010000074.1 GCA_017458675.1 bacterium | reverse complement strand
TTCAGAGCAAAACAAAACCTGTGCAATAAAAGTCTGTTTAAAGTCAGTTTTGGTTTAACTTACCGACAGTGGTGACTTCGGCATATTTTTTTTTGCAGATATAAAAAAAAGACTTAACTTTTTTATTTAAACCGTGATAATATATCTAACAATAGACAAAATTATGTTCTAAGCAGATTCGCTTAGAGGTTGGAGGTTTATATTATGGGTATGATGCCTACGCTTTACGGATGCGACAATTTCACTAACAATATGATGGGTACCCTTCAGAACAATATGAAGGTCAATACCACCGGCGGTAAGGTCGTCGGCGGCGTTATCGGCGGCATTCTGGGCAGCGCTCTCGGTCCGGTCGGTACTGCGATCGGCGCCGGCGTCGGTTCGCTCATCGGCGGCGGAGTCCAGAAAGTCTTCTCCAGCTCTGCCGGCGGCAGCATGGGCGGCGGCGTACTCGGCGGCGTAGTGGGCGCTTGCATCGGCGGCCCGGTCGGCGCTGTTATCGGTTCCGGCATCGGCTCTGCCATCGGCAAGCTCATCGGCGGTCACTCCGAGCAGGCCAGATCCAATAAGGCCATCCAGGCTATGAACATGCAGTATCAGGCCTACGGCCAGAACATGCTGAACAATGTAGCCAGCAATTATGCCGCTAATTACATGGGCGGAGGCTTAGGCTTCTAAGCTGCTGCACCGAGAATCCCGCGTTTAACGCGGGTGCGGTTAAAGAGCATTTTTCGCGTTAAGTTCTCAGGCGGAAGGTGCTCTTTTACTTTTCAGAAAAATTTGCAGATATAACAAAATATCGCAAAAAAAATTGCTGCAAAGTATTAACTTTTTGCGGCGGCGCGTTAATAATAGGGTATAATAAGTATAGACTCGTACATATAAATATATAACATCAGTCATGTATGTTGACTTTTAAGAGTCTATAATGGGAGGTTTTAATATGGATCTTAAAGCATTGGCCGGCGGTATTGTCGGTGGTATTGGCGGTTTTCTGGTAGGCGGTCCCGTTGGAGCCGTAGCCGGCGCTACTGCAGGCGCTGCGGTCGTTAAGGGTGCGGAGAAAGTCTTCTCCTCCGAAACCGGCGGCAAGGTCGGCGGAGCTGCTTTGGGCGGCGTAGTCGGCGCAGCTTTGGGCGGTCCGGTCGGCGCTGTTATCGGCGGCGCTCTCGGCAGCAAGATCGGCGGTTCTATCGGCAGCCGCAACGAGATGCAGAACATGCTGAACAATTACGGCCAGAACCTGAACGGCGGATTCGCTTCCCAGTTCCCCTATATGGGCGGCGGCTTAGGCTTCGGCAACTATGACGTATTCGGCGGAAACGGCAATATCGGCAACTTCTTCAATGATCATACCGGCAATTCCATTTTCGGCGGCGAGGCCTTCCGTCTCGGTTCCTCCGGCGATGATACCTTCCGCATGCAGGGCGGCTTCGGTCCCGACAGAATGTTCGCTGCCGGCGGCAGAGGCAACGATCGCTTCTACATGGACGGCGGCTCCGGCAACGACAGAATGATCGCCGACGGCGGCAGAGGCAATGATTCCATCCGCATGGACGGCGGCAGAGGCAATGACAGAATGATTGCCGACGGCGGCCGCGGCAGAGACTTCATCCACATGGACGGCGGCAACGGCAATGACAGAATGATCGCCGACGGCGGCAGAGGCAATGACTTCATCCATGTAGACGGCGGCAGAGGCAAGGACAATATCCAGGTCGACGGCGGCAGAGGCAACGACCGCATCTTCGTAGACGGCGGCTCCGGCAAGGACAATATCTACGTTGACGGCGGCAGAGGCAACGATTACATCCACGTAGACGGCGGCTCCGGCAAGGACAGAATCGCCATAGACGGCGGCAAGGGCAACGACTACATTGATTACAATGTAAGTTCCGGTAAGGACAGAGTCATGATCGACGGCGGTCAGGGCCGCGACACTGCCAACTTCAACATCTCTCCCACCGACAACGTGACCATCGTTGACGACAACGGCAACGTCGTTTACCAGCAGGGCAACGGCAAGGGTACCGTTGTCAACATGAGAAATGTTGAGAACTTCCAGGTCACCGGCGAAGACGGCAACGTGATTTACGCCGCCCGCAAGGGTGAGGATGGCTTTGAGCCCGTCAATCTGAAGGAAAATAACGGCCACCATCACCACGGCCCTCATGGTCCTCAGGGTCCTGGCGGCAATAATGGCGGCAACTACGGCAATAACAACAATTATGTCAACTCCCAGATGAACATGGTCAACCAGATGCTGAGACAGCTTTTCGGCGACAACGAAGGCCTGATCAACTTCTATTCCAACTATGCCAACCAGATGTTCCAGATGCAGCAGGGCTTAGCCTCCAATATGGGCGGCATGAACATGGGCGGCATGGATATCAGCAGCATCGGCAGCTATGGCCAGAACTTCAGAAACACCACGATGAACACTCAGGGTCAGTCTCTTAACCAGATGATCAATAATATGTTCGGCGAGAACACCTTCTTAGCCAACTATTACACCAACTATGGCAACCAGATCATGAGCCAGACCCAGCAGCTCGCTGATTACTATGGTCAGAAATAAATAAGCTTATATAGACAGACTTAATCTTCTGTAAATAAGCGAAGCGGCTCTGCCCAGTTAAAGGACAGGGCCGTTTAGTTTTGTTTTTACGCTGCAAAAGCTTCAGTTTCGCTGACGGCGGGCAGAGCAGGCAGCTGACGTTTGCTTCTGTTACGGCAGCGTGATTCGCATATTACCGGGATTTAAGTCTTTCGCTGGCGCTCGGAATGACTGGAAGGTTTTTCAGCTGAAATGTGACCAGCGCGGCAGCGTATGTTTGGCATTCGGGGCAAATAGCGCGGCAGCGGGAAAACTGCAGGAGTTACGGCGCGGGAATGTCTGCCGGGCTTGCTATTTTTTGCAGGGGGACTTGCCAAATATCGGCATAATGAGTAAGCTAACAGACGTTTTGAGTCATTCCGCTTGTCAGCCGATAATGAGCGAATGAGCCGGAAACAGTTTTTTCTCGTGAGGGTGTAGCTATTAAAATTCTGCGCAATATTACCTTAGGACAATATATACCCGGCAGCAGTTTTCTGCATAAGCTGGACCCCAGAGCGAAAATAATTGTCGTCTTTATCGCCATGATAGCGGTTTTTTTGATTGATAAGCCGCTCAGTCTGCTGCTCTGCGGGGCGGCGGCCTTTGCTGCGGGATTGGCTGCAGGTCTGTCCTTTATGTTTATGTGGAGGAGCCTGCGGATAATCTGGATATTGGCCTTATGCTCGTTTTTGTTCAATATTTTTTTAGTTGACGGCAATCCCTTGATCAGTTTTGGTAGGCTGCAGATTACCGATTCAGGCGTAGTGAGGGGCTGCGTCATGGCGCTGAGGCTCTTTATTTTGGTACTGGTAACTTCGCTTTTGTCGTATACCACTTCTCCGATATTGCTGACGGACGGAATGGAGAAGCTGCTTCGTCCGGGCAGGCATATAGGAATTCCTGCGCAGGAGCTGGCGATGGTCTGCACAATAGCTTTGCGCTTTGTCCCTACGCTGCTGCAGGAGACCGAGCGCATTATCAAGGCTCAGCTGGCCAGGGGCGCCTCTCTGGACAGAGGCGGTCCTTTGACGCGCATAAAGGCCCTTTTGCCGATAATTATACCGCTTTTTCTCAGCGCTTTCCGCCATGCCGAGGATTTGGCCATGGCCATGGAAGCTCGCTGCTACTGCGGAGGGCATGGACGCACCCGACTGCACGAGCTGAATTTCAGGCTGAAGGACGCTTTGGCCTTAGTGGTCTGCGCCGCTTTCTTTGCGGTTTTGAAGATCGGCGAGTATATTATTTAATTTTTGGGCGCCTTAAAGGGGATCTATGTCTGACAGTTTTGAAGAAAATACCGACTTAGGTGGAAACGGTATTGTTTATAAGGTTGCTCTAAGCTATGACGGCTCGCGCTTTGCCGGATTTCAGGATCAGGTTCGTGAAGATATTGTTACTGTGCAGAGCGTTTTGGAAGAAAAGCTGGCCTTGATCTTTAATGACAGAATTTCCGTTCGGGTGGCGGGTCGGACTGACGCCGGAGTGCACGCTTTGCAGCAGGTGATCTCCTTCCGTTCTTTCATTGAACGCAGCGACGAGGTCTTGTTTAATGCCTTGAATGCTCTTCTGCCGGACAGCATTGCCGTTCTGCAGGTAAGTCACGAAGGCCCCCGCTTTCATGCCCGTTTTACCGCAATAGGCCGCGAGTATGAGTATTTAATTAAGGATAATTCCCGCGTAAATCCCTTTTTCAGCGACAGAATTTTGTTTGTAAAGGAAAAACTGGACATTGAAGCCATGCGCAGAGGGAGCGCTTTTCTGATAGGCAGCCATGATTTTGCCACCTTTGGCTCTCAGGTCCCTAAGGGCTCTCCGACTATAAGACGCATGGAAGCAATTTCGCTGCGCCGGGAGAGCTGCAGCGGTCCGGGGCCCTTTGGCGATTTGGGCGAACTGATAGTCATGAACATTAAGGCTAACGCTTTTCTGCGGCGCATGGTGAGGATGATCTGCGGAACTCTGATAAAAGTGGGCAAGCATGAATGGCCGCCGGAAAAAGTTAAGGAAATATTAGAGCTGGCCAACCCCCGCTATTGCCCCCCGGCGGCCGAACCCGGCGGCTTGTATCTGAAATTTGTCGATTATTCGCAGGATTGAACCGCGCAATGCGAAAAATAAAAAGCTACTTTTTGCTGTTTAGTATATGGAGGTTCGTAAAATGGAAAATGAATTTGAAGCCAGACTGAATACTGCCGCGGAGCAGCTCGGAAAAGCCATGAAAGAGGCCAGCAAAGAAGAGCGTGACGCGCTGCAGAAAATGTATGAGAAATGCAAAATTTTTGCAGCCTCCAATCCTGACGAGCCCGGAGATGTATCGGCTCTGTTCGCTTTAGGCATCATCGGCCACAAGGGAATCAACAGCGAAGCCGTCATCAATGCCGCCATCGCTTATATTGACACCGATCTTGAATATTGCCGCGCCCGCAGGAAGGCTAATTAAATTTTCAGACAGATACTCTTTGCATACATTATAAGTTTAGGCAGAGAGAAAAAGGAGCTCGGGCTTTTCAGCTCGGGCTCGTTTTTGATAGAATAGGGAGCCTATGAGTGCAGCTAAAGTCAGACGCACTCCCTACGGAGTGCAGATAATTATAAATGGAACTTTGACCTTTGAGGAAGCGCTTTATGCCCTTGAGAAGTCCTTGGAGATGTATGCCGTTCCTATTGGCCAGGCCGCTTTGAATTTAGGCTGGCGTGATGTCGATTTAAAGGGAATGCAGCGCATAGAGGATCTCTTTAAAAAGACAGGCGTGCGTCTTTTGGGCGTAATCAGCACCTCCCTGACAACCAACAGAGCGGCCTCAAAGCTGGGCTATACGGTAGTTATAGGCAGAGTGGGCATAAGCGAGTACCGGGACCCGGCTAAAGACAAGCATTCTGCCGAGTCTGAAAATGCCGGCGCCGCTGAGGATTCGGGATCGGAAAAAGAGGCAAATTCCGAGGCCGGCGTTTCCGCTGAAAAGAAAGAGGAGGCTCTATGGACTAAATCTGTAGAGATAGAGCTCCCCGCGGATTGGCGCAGTCATATCGCAAAGAATAAACCTTCTCAGAAAGCCGCCAATGTCAAAGCTCCGTCTGTCAGGGCAGATATTCCGCAGGATAAGTCGTCGGCGCCTTTGGATAAAGCTGAGAAGGCGCCGGACAAAGCCGGGAGACTTTCGCATAAGGCAGAAAAACTGCCGAAAATGAATAAGCCTTCAGCTGAGGCTTCGAAACGCCGTCTGCCGCCTAATCATGATACGGATATAGATGAGTTGACTAAAGTTTACGCTGGAATCTTAAAATCAGGCAAGGGTAAAATTTTGCTGCTGGTTTCCGGTAAGGGCGGGGTCGGTACGACTTGCTGCACGGCATGTTTAGGGGCGGCTTTGGCTGCCGGGAAGAAATCGGTGCTGCTTATTGACGGCAACGGCGAATACGGTCATTTGCATAAAATTTTGGATTTGGAGCCAGCCGATAACCGGATTTTAAATTCTGACGATATCGCCGAGCTTGCCGGAGCAGAATTATTCAGGGACAGGCGTTTTGACAGCTTTTACTGTCTGCCCAATTCCTCATTAGCCGAACTTATTCGAAATTCTTCCGGAAAATGGTTCCGTCTGCTGGTGCTCTGCAGCGACGTATTTGACTTTACGCTTATTGACATGCCTTCTTTAAACTGTGTGAAGAATTTAAAGGATATTATTGTGGCACATCGCCTGATAGCCGTCGTGAATGCAGATATTTTATCAGTTTCAGCCGTCGACAGATTTATTTCTCTTTTTGAAGAGGATGAGCAGCAGAAGATCGGTATACTGATCAACCGTTTTGATTCAAGTATGGCTAAGCGCGGGAACTGTCTGTCAACAGAGGTTGTACGCGAGATGCTGGATGCGGAAATTGTCTCGGTTATTCCCTATGACGAAAGCGTCGCCGCTTATGTGAATCAGGTTAAGCCCTTTAATGTGGCGGGCAAGGGAAAGGCTGCCGAAGCTTTCCGCAGGCTGGCGGATAAAATTATCGATCCGCAGAAAGAGGAGGAAGCTTCTGTTAATTGGCTGCAGAAAATCGGTCTGTTTTGGGGCGGTAAGAAATAGGCGCAATGTTTAAGAAGTCTTCATATGACGGATGGATTTTGGCGGCAGGAGCGGTTCTGGTTGTTATCGGCATGTTCAGTATTGCCAGCGCCACTCTGCAGGATTCCGTCAGTACGGAGGTAGTGCGTCAGGCTGTAAGTCTGGGAGTCGGTTGTTTTGTCTTTTTCTTTTTTACCTATGTAGATTTGAGCGTCTTTTTCCGCAATGCCAACTGGCTTTATTTGCTGACTTTGCTGCTGCTGGTGAGCGTGCTGGCTGCGGGAACGTCGGTAAACGGCGCTCAGCGCTGGATCAGCCTGGGCCCCATCGGGCGCTTCCAGCCTTCGGAAGCGGCCAAGCTTCTGCTGGTACTGTGGCTCAGCAAGTATCTGGCGGGTCCCAACAACGGACGCTACGGAGGGGGAATTATTCCCAATTTTAAAAATTTCTGTCTGATGTACGCCGCTTTGGGTGTGCCTTCTCTGCTGATAATGATGCAGCCCGATCTGGGCACGGCTATTGTGTTTGTTTCGGTTGGAACGGCTATGCTGTGGATAAGCGGATTTCCCTGGCAGTGGTTTGCCGCTCTGATAGCTTTGGGAGGAAGTCTGCTTCCTTATGCCCTTCACGATTATCAGCGCGAGCGCCTCATGATCTTTATGGACCCGGAGCTCGACCCTACCGGGGCCGGCTGGAACATTATTCAGGCAAAAATTGCCATTGGCTCAGGCGGCTTTTGGGGTAAAGGCTGGCTGCTGGGCAGTCAGAACCGTTTGAATTTTGTTCCTGAACATCATACCGATTTTATCTTTACGGTTATAGGTGAAGAGATGGGCTTCGTCGGCGGAATCTGCATTATTGTTCTGCTGTTCGGTATAGTGTTTAAGGCTTGGCAGATATCCAAAAAAGCTTCAACTTCCTATGATAGTCTCTTGGCTTTCGGCATAGGCTGTCTGTTTTTTGTGCATACCTTTGTCAATATCGGCATGACCTGCGGCATTCTGCCGGTAGTGGGAATTCCTCTTCCCTTTGTGAGCTACGGAGGCACGGCTTTAATCGTGGATATGGCCGCTTTGGGAATACTGACAAATATTTACCGGCGTCAGACGACTGTTATGTCTAAGGCCCGGGAATTAAAAACAGTTTAATTTTTGCATATTTTAATGCTATTTATAGGTATTAACGCAGGGATTAGACCGCATAGGCTTTAACGGCCTATAAATGATTTTCAATATATTTTTGGTATTTTAAACATGATTAAAAAGTTTTTTGATCTCTTTAAGCCGGCTCCCGAAGCCCCTCCCTGTTACGAAACCGAAGAGGAGATGCGCGGGAAATATAAATATTGGCGTCTGCGCCAGCTATATTCCACCTTTGTGGGATACGGCGTTTTTTATTTTGTGCGCAAAAACATTTCTATCGCCATTCCTCTGATAGAATCCCATCTGGGAATGAGCAAGGCCCTGATAGGCACGATCGTCTCGGTCTCCGACGTGGTTTACGGCGTTTCCAAGTTTGTCAACGGCTTCCTGGGAGATCGCTGCAACGCCCGCTATTTTATGGCGGTCGGCCTTCTGCTTTCGGCTCTGGCCAACTTCCTTTTCGGAATGAACAGCGCCTTTGCCGTACTTTTAATCGCCTGGGTGCTGAACGGCTGGTTCCAGGGCATGGGCTCGCCGCCCTGCTCCCGCGTCATCTGCCACTGGTTTAGCTCTAAAGAGCGCGGCACTTATTGGAGCATCTGGAACACCTCTCATCAGATAGGTCTTTCCATTGTTTTGGTTATGGGCGGATATCTGGGCGAGCATTTCGGCTGGCGCTGGGTCTTCTGCGTGCCGGCGGCCATAGCCGGTCTGACCGCTCTCTTCCTGCTGGAGCGTCTGCGCGATACTCCTCAGTCGATGGGACTTCCCGACCCGGAGTACTATACCGGTGAAAAGGCCTTTGCCGATATAAACAAAAAAGCGGAGTGCGCGGCTGGTTTGGACAAAACCGAAGCCAAAGCCGGCGCCGAGCGTGAAGACGGACAGCCGAAAGTTGTCAGGCGCGGCAGTCAGTATATCGAAGCGCACTCTGAAGAAAATAAAGACGCCAAAAAGGATAAGCAGAGCTTTAAGGAGTTCTGGACCTTCCTGTGCCGCCACGTTTTCAACAACCCTTATATCTGGGCGGTCTGCCTGGCGAACTTCTTTATCTACATTCTGCGTTACGGCTTCGTAAACTGGGGCCCTTCCTACCTGACCGCCAAGGGCGTGCCCCTGGTCAACGCCGGCTTCACTATGGCAATGTTTGAAATTGCCGGTTTAATCGGTTCTTTGGTAGCCGGCTGGATGACCGATAAAATTTTCGGCGGCAAGCGCGCGCCGGTCTGCGTGGCCTATATGGTCGCGACCATCCTGAGCGTTTACGGCTTCTGGAAGATGCCGGTTCTAGACAGCGCCTGGCTTTACACGCTGGTCTTTATGGTACTGGGCTTCTTCATTTACGGGCCTCAGCTTCTGGTAGCGGTCATGGCCACCGACCTGGCCACCAAGAAGGCCGCCGCTACCGCCGTGGGCATGACCGGTCTGTTCGGCTATGTCAGCAGCGTAGTTTCCGGCGTGGTCATGGGCCACATTTTAGACGTTTACGGCTGGGACACCGCCTTTATGATGCTGGTGGGCTGCGCCGTAGCCGCCACTCTGCCCTTCGTCTTTGCCTGGGGCGCTAAGCCGCAGGACCTGGAGGAGCTTGAGGAAAAGGACGCTCAGAAGGAATAGAGACTGAGCGCTGAGAGCCTTTGAGAACGGACGGAACGAAGCTTTAAGCGCTGCTCCGTCCGTTTTTTATAGGATAAAGCGGCAATTGCTTTAATTAGCAGTTTATATTAACAAAGACGGTGAGATTATGACGGACAGTTTTGACAGAAGGACTTTTTTGCAAAAGGGAGCGGTTTTGGCGGGCCTGGCCGGAGCTTATATCATGTCTTCGCCGGAGGCGAGGGCCGAAGAGGCTGAACATGCGGAGAGGGAGGGGAGTCTTAAAGGCTTCCGGTGCGTTGACGTTCATGCCCACTATATCTCTCCCGGATACAGGCGGGCGCTGCTGCGTCACGGTCTGGCAGGAAAGGAGTCCGACGGTCTGCCCGCTCCGGAATGGAGCGCGGAAAAGCATCTGCAGAGCATGGAAAAGCTCGGCATTTCTTCGACCTGGATTTCTCTGGCTTCTCCGCACCCCCATTGGGGAGACAAAAAGGAAGCGGCGGAAACCGTCCGGGAAGTTAACGAATTCGGGGCCGGACTGGTAAAAAAATATGATGCCTCAAAATTTGTGCTTTTTGTTACTCTGCCGCTTCCGGATATTGACGAAGCCCTGAAAGAACTTGATTTCTGCCGCAGAAATCTGCCCATAGGCGGCTTTAAGCTGCCGACAAACGCTTTGGGCCGTTATCCCGGCGATTCGGCCTATGAGCCGATTTTGGCAAAACTCAATGAGCTTAAGGCCGTCGTTCTGCTTCATCCCAGCGCTCCGCGCTTTCCCGCGGCGGTTCCGGAATGTCCCTTGGCGGTGGTCGAATATCTGACCGAAACTACCAAAGCCGTCGCTAACATGGCGGTGCAGGGCGTTTTCAAGCGCTATAAGGATATAAAGTGGGTTATCCCTCACGGAGGCGCTTTGCTGCCCTCTCTGGCCGACCGTCTGGAGGGGATGCAGGGGCTGATAAGCGCCTATAAGGGAAGCAAGGTCGAAGGTCTGCGCGAAGATTTGGGCTCGCTTTATTACGATTTAGCCGGTTTTCCCTGTCCCGGTCAGCTGGCCGGTCTGCTGCAGCTGACCTCTGCCGACCATCTGTTGTACGGCAGCGATTATCCTTATGCTTTGGACGGTTATATCTCCGAAAATAAAGAGAAGCTTTTAAGCAGTTCACTGCTGAAAGCCGGGGAACTGAAGAACATTCTGCGGCATAATGCGGAGAAGCTGCTCTGAGCGGCGGGGGAGCGCGCCGTCTGAGATAAGATTCTCCGCTGCGCTTTCAATGACGGGGTGAAGATCCCGGGAACTGCAGGCAAAAGCTGCGGAGCGGTCGGAAAGACAGGTAAAGCAAGCTCGGCATTCGGGCTTACTTTTTTAAGGCATAATGTTCGCTGTTGGTAATGAGGCGCGGCGCTGTAATGTTAAAGAGAGAAAAACAGCGAATTTCAAAGAACAATCTCTGCAAGTTTATTTACGCTTGTCATGACTTCGTTCCAGGTCAGGCTGCCGACGAAAAATGAGTCTTTGCGGTAATTAATCCATAGCTGTTTCATGGTTTCGTCCGTTTCTGCCGCGCGAAGAATATCTTTAAAATCAGAAATTTGATTTTGAGTGTTTCGTTTTTCACTGACAGCAAGGAATGCCTGTTTCAGAATTTTTGCATCTATGGCTTTGCTGCAGCTGATAATATGAATATCGTAAAAATCCCGCATCCGTGTATTTGCTGTACCGCGCGCCATAACGGTTTCCAGCTTCTCCGCAAGAAGCGTTTCCAGATTATATGTCCAGATAGAAATGGTTCGGTTCTCAAACATCAGGCGATAGGAATACTCTATGGCGCCGGGTGTGATGACATCGCCTGTAGATATATCAAGCTTTATGGTCTGTCGCAGTTTATCAAGCGTGGCTTCCATCATCACACGTAGTCCGGGATAGTCGTGCTCTTCCATTATATCTGTAATCTTGGTAATTTGAAAATGAACGCCGTCGGGGATTTCTGCGGCAATGACGTTTTCGATAACGCTTACGGCGTTTGTTTTGGACAGTTCAAGAGCCTTAACCGTTGTGTCAATGTCAAGCGTTGATCTCGTATCTAAACCGACGATAGCGGCCACCAACATACCGCCTTTCAAAATAAAGTTATTGCGGTATGGAGAAAGAGCGATGCGTTCCAAAAAACGTTCCATTATAAAATTCCGAATCAGCGTCTGAGCCTTTTGGCTGTCGCTTCCGGACAGGTTTTTAATTTTAGCCTTCAGCTGTATCGCAGTTTTAATCATAGCATTATTTCTGTATATGTCCGTAAGGCGGATTCAATGCGGAGTTTTTTTGCGTAAGCCATCAATCGGCTTATATTCTTTTGATTGCCGGACATATATTCCTTAATGGCATATTGAAACACTTGTATATCCATTGAAGCTTTATTGCGGATAATATCGCAAATTGTCCGCTCCGCATCGTAAGTGCGGACAGAATTGCCAAAGCATGTTCCGGTACTTGTTACGCCCAGCTCAGCGATATCAGGCTTGACCTGATATACGCAGATGCCTTTTTTTCGCAGATGCGTTGCGTTATAACCGGCTTTGACGGTCACGCTTACGGTTTTAGGCTCGCGTTCAGTCAGTCCGTGAAGCTGCAGAGCCGTCTCATGGGAGAAAACTATGCGGCTGTTTGAGAGCTGTAAAAGAAACAGGCTGTCCGGCCAGGCGTCTTCGGAAAGATATATGCCTTGGGCGATTCTTTCCATATGTTTTTTTTTGACATATTCCGCAAGCGTGGGTTTGGAAATGCCGTTTTCCAATACCTGGGCGGTGCGGAGAAAACCGTTCCCGGATTTTACCAGATGGTCTAAAATATCAAAACAGCTCATTATTTCCCCTTACGTTTACGCTTCTAATTATGCCGTTTGAGAGCGTAAAAGTAAAGTGCTGATAGTAAAGAAGGCGCTGTTTTCTGTGCAATGCGGAGAAACTGCTTTAAGCGGCGGAGGAACGCGCCGGGATAATATGGTGAAGGCCTGCCGTGGAAGAGAAAAACCGATTTTTTCAGACCTTTCGGCTTTGGCTCTTGTCCGAGGCGCTTTTATATGATAAAATGGCTTCCGTCCTTCGTCTTGGCCGGAGGCTGACCTCGGCCTTCAGCTCAGATGACAGGCAGATTTTTAAAGCTCGCTGAGCTTTTAGAGTTCCGCAGTACAGATTCTGCGGCAGAGGAGATAAAAATGCTTTCCAAACAAGAAGTCGTCGCTAAATACAGCCTGCATGAAGCCGACACCGGTTCCCCGGAAGTCCAGGTAGCTCTTTTCACCGAGAGAATTAAGCACCTCACCGAGCACTGCAAGGTTCATGCCAAGGATCATCACACCCGCCGCGGTCTGATGATGCTGGTCGGCCGCCGCCGCCGCATGCTCGATTATTTAAAGAAAATCGACATCGTGCGTTACCGCTCTCTGATTGAGCGTTTAGGTCTGCGCCGTTAATCCAAAAACAGGCTCTATGAAAAAAAGCTCTTCCGCCGCTGAGGCTGAGGGGCTTTTATTTTTGGCTGGGCCGATAAAGAATGAGGACTTTTGCGCAAAATGTGCGGTCTCCGATTTGTCAGTATGTCCGTAAATTGTTTCATTCTTTCGCTGAGTTTACATTTTGTTTTTCTGCCTTATATTCCGCTCTTTTGGGCAGGTTTATTTTGTTTATGAATGAATTTCCAGAAACTTATACAGTTGAAAAATAATGAGTTTTATTTCTTTGCTTGGCTGTCGGTCAGGAATCGACGGTATTCGGCAACGTTTTTTTGTAATAAAAACGCGGTATGACAGTAAGGAAAGAACAAAAAAGGAGTACCTGCAATGAGTAAATTGACAGATGTGCTGGCCGGAGTAGCCGCAAATAAGCACGTCGTCGAATGCGAGATAGGCGATCGCGTAATCAGAATGGAAACCGGCGAATTGGCGAAGCAGGCCGGCGGCGCTGTATTGGTAAGCAGCGGAGAGACTTCGGTTCTGGTGACGGTATGCGCCAGTCCCCAACCCAGAGAGGGAGTTGACTTTTTCCCTCTGACCGTTGACTATGAAGAGAGAATGTATGCGGCGGGCAAGATTCCCGGCGGCTGGGTAAAGCGCGAAAGCCGTCCCCCGGAGAGAGCCATTTTGGTATCCCGTGTTATCGACCGTCCCTGCCGTCCCCTGTTTCCCGAAGGCTTCAGAAACGACGTACATATCGTAGGCCTCTGCATGTCGGCTGATGAAGAGAACAATCCCGACGTATTGGCTCTGTGCGGCGCCGGAGCGGCCCTGGCCATTTCCGATATCCCCTTTGACGGTCCTGTCGCGGGCGTACGCGTTGGCTATATCGATGATAAGTTTGTTATCAACCCCACAGAGACCGAGCTCAAATCCAGCTCTATCAACCTGACCGTGGCCGGAACCAGAGACAATCTCAATATGGTTGAGTGCGGCTGCAAGGAAGTCCCCGAGGAACTTCTGGTGGAGGCCTTCAAGGCCGCTCACGAAGCCATCCGTAAAATTATCGCTTCCATTGACGAGCTGGTTAAGGTCTGCGGCAAAGCCAAGGGCGATTATCCCGTCTATACTCCCAGCGCCGAGCTGGAAGTTCTTGTCCGCAAGTATCAGTTCAATGAAATAGCCAAGGCCATGCGCGTCATTGAGAAGCAGGCCCGCGAAGCCGCCTTCGACGCCATTACTCTGGACAGCCTCAAAGCCGCTCTGGAAGCCGACGCCGAGCTTTCCGGCGAGGATAAGGAAAAAGCTCTGGCTCTTTGCGAGGACCCCGGCGCAGGCAAGGACTACGCGGCTATTTCCAAGCACATCAAGGAGGACGAGCTCATGACCATGATCGTCGACGAGGGCATTCGCCCCGACGGCCGCAGAGTCAACGAGATCCGTCCTTTGTGGGCTAAGGTCGGCGTCATGCCCCGCGTACACGGTTCGGGCATCTTCACCCGCGGTCAGACTCAGGTCCTTTCCGCCTGCACGTTAGGCACGCTTTCCGAGGCTCAGACCTTTGACAACGTATTCGGCGATGTTACCAAGCGCTACATGCACCATTACAACTTCCCGCCTTTCAGCGTCGGCGAGGCCAAAGCCATGCGCAGCCCCGGCCGCCGCGAGATCGGTCACGGAGCTCTGGCGGAGCGCGCTCTGCTTCCGGTGCTGCCTGACGAGGAGACCTTCCCCTATTCAATCCGCGTGGTCAGCGACGTTCTGGAATCGAACGGCTCCAGCTCAATGGCCTCTACCTGCGGCAGCACTCTGGCCCTTCTGGACGCCGGCGTGCCCATTAAAGCTCCTGTGGCCGGCATCGCTATGGGCTTAATTAAAAAAGGCGACAATTATGTGGTTCTGACCGATATCCAGGGCATGGAAGACGCTTTCGGCGAGATGGACTTCAAGGTTACCGGCACTTCGGTCGGCGTTACCGCTCTGCAGATGGATATTAAGCTCAAAGGCGTGACCATGGAAATTCTTTCCAAAGCTCTCAAGCAGGCCCGCGAGGCCCGCATGGAGATTCTGGACATGATCCACGAGGTCATTCCGACTCACCGTTCCGAGCTTTCCAAGTACGCTCCCAAGGTCGTCACCATCAATATTCCCGTCGACCATATTAAGGACGTCATCGGGCCCGGCGGCAAGATGATCAATAAGATTATTGCCGAGACCGGCGCTAAGGTTGAGATCGAGCAGGACGGCCGCGTCTTTGTGGCCGGTACCAACAGCGAATCCGTCGACTCCGCCTGCAAGATGATCAACGATTTGGTCCGCGAGGTCGAGGTCGGCGAAACCTATGACGGCAAAGTCGTGCGTTTAATGGACTTCGGCGCTTTTATTGAGATTCTCCCCGGCCGCGAAGGTCTGCTGCACGTATCCAAGATTAAACCTTACCATGTGCGTTCCGTCGAAGACGCCGTAAAGGTCGGCGACGTTCTCAAGGTTAAAGTTGAGGAGATCGATAATTTAGGCCGCATCAATCTCACCCGCAGCGGTTTGTGGTCTGAAGAGGAACTGGCTGAGGGCGCTAAGATCGGCGATGTGGGCGAGAACAGCAATCCCCGCGGCCGCGGCGGCCGCCGCGAGCGTCCGGAAAAGCGCGAGCGCGGCGAGCGTCCCGCCCGTGAAGAGCGCGAGCGTCCCGCCCGTGAGGAGCGCGAGCGTCCCGCCCGTGAGGAGCGCGAACGCCCCGCCCGCGAAGAGCGCGAGCGTCCCGCCCGCGAAGAGCGCGAGCGTCCGATAGAGAGGGAAATCCGCCCTGTCGAGCTTATTGACGACGATGAAGAGGCGGAGCATGAAGAACTTCCGCGCGAGATTCGCCCTGAACGTATAGTGGAGCGTATGGAACGCATGGATCGCGAACGTCCGGAGCGCCTCGAGCGCAAATTCGGCGGCCGCCGCGAGATAGAGCGTGCCGACAGAGCTGCCGCTCGGGTTATGCGCGAAGAGCGTTCAGTCGCGCCCCGATATCAGGAAGATATGTATGACGACCGTCCGCTTCCTCTGCGCCGCCGCGAGGCTGCGTATGCCGCCGAGCGCGCCGCCGGTTTAGCCCGTCACCGTGAAATGGGATACGACGAGCGTCCGGCTGCTGCAGCGCTTCGCCGCCGCGAGCCTATGATGCGCGAGCCTATGTATGACGAGGCTATGCCGCTGACTTCGCGCCGCCGTGAACCTGTACGCGGAGCCATGTACGACGAGCGTCCGTCTGCCGTTCCTCCCCGCCGCCGCGAGCCTATTCTCCGCGAGCCCGTTTATGAGGACAGCATGATGGATGAATCTGCGGATCTCATCAATGAGAATCCCACCCGCCGCCGTCGCCGCCGCCGTTAGGTTTTACAAGGAGAAGAGCGGCAGCCTCAGTTGCTGCGGCCCGCTCTTCTGAACAGAAAGCTCGGTTTGCTTAACTTAAGCGGATCGGGCTTTCTTTTTAATATTGTCTGCGAGGAGCTGATTAGTGAATAATACTGAGCTGAATGCCAATTTTTATAATGACGTCCGCAGTATATTTACGGAGAAGCTCCCAGAAGTCGGCGGCTACAGCGTGCGGAGCGGTCAGGTGGAAATGGCTCTGAGCGTGGCCCGTTCTTTAGTGTCCGGGCGGTTTCTGACCGTGCAGGCGGGGACAGGGGTCGGCAAGACTCTGGCTTATCTGGTACCCTCCGTCATCTGGCGCTTAAAATACGGCTCCGACCCCATCATAATTTCTACCAATACAACAAATCTGCAGCAGCAGATAGTCGATAAGGATTATCCGTTTATCTGCAGACGTCTGGGCATACCCTTCCGCCTTTTGCAGGCCTACGGCCGCAGCCGTTATTTATGTTTGGCCAAACTTTACCGTCTGCGCAGCAATATTTGGAGGCTTTCTCCGGAAGCGGCGGATTTCGTCGGCTGTCTGTCCGAGCTTGCCGATATTGAAAACGACAGTCTTTTTTATTCGGACCGGGATGCGGAAGCTAAGGAGTTTAACGGCACTATTTCAGAGTTCCGATCCTATGCCGGCGGAAAGGTCGCCTGGAACTATGATATTTGGAACAGCATCTGCTGCGATTCTTATTCCTGCACAAAACGCTCCTGCCGCCATTATCGCTCCTGCTATTTTTACAGAGCCCGTCAGGCTCTGCAGGGCGCCGATATCTGCGTTGTCAATCATGCGCTTTTATGTTCTATAATGGCTAAAGGCGGTTTAGGGCTGCTTTTCCCTAAAATTTGCGCCGTAATAATTGATGAAGCCCACCATTTTGAGGATGTCGCCGCCGCCCAGTCGTCCGGACGCTTTGATCGTGTTTCAAGCGGTATCTTTTTCAACAGCTTTGAATCTCTGCGCTCCGGAAGCGATTTCAAGTTTTTAAATCCGGACGGGGATCTTGCCGCCTTTATGAGCGAAGATACCGATTTATTCGGAGAGATAAGCGACGGGGAAGATGTTTTCGGCGAAGCGGCCGGAAGAAACGATCTGTATCGCCATGCCGATAAAGACAAGGCGCGTTTTGCGCAGGGCTGGTTTGCCGACGTTCACAGAGTTTTGCAGAAAGATTTCGACTTTTTGGGAGAGGCCTCCGAAAGGCTGGATTTTTCTCTGCAGGCTATGTACAACAGTTCCTTTTTGCCGCTTAAAAAGGCAGTGAAGAGCTTTTTGGAAGCGCTGCAGGATTATTATGACAATCAAGCTTACAAATTATTGGACTGCTTTGAAAAAGATTCGCAGACCGCGTTTTTAGACGAAGGCTGGCTTAAAAAGGGCGGAGTATGGGGCGAGGTTCTGGAAGAGCAAATTAAACGGCTGGAGATCTCAATTACCGATTTTCGTAATGAGCTTTTTGGGTTTGCCTGCAGTTGGGAAGATGTGCTCCTTCAGGAACGCGGCTTGGACGACGATAATCCTCTGAGCGCTCTTATCGGTAACGGTCAGTACCTTTTAAATGATTTTAATTCAAACTTTGCCGCTTGCTGCAAAATCGACGAGAATTCAGAAACCAGAGGCTTTTGGCTGGAAGTAAACAAAGCGGATGTGAGCTTAAAATCAGCCTTGCTCGATGTCAGCGATTTTATCTATGATAATCTGTTTGCGCAGATAAAATCGGTGGTAATGACCTCCGCTACCTTGAAGGCCGGCGACGATTTCAGCTTTTTCCAGTCCAGAGTAGGCTTGAACCGCGCCGAGGAGGATAAAAAAGAGAATTTAACGGTAAAAAGTCCTTTTCGCTATCAGACCCAGGCTTTAATGGGCATTGTTTCCGATTACTCCAGGCTCAGCGACAGCAAACGCTTTATCCGGTCGGCGGCTTCCTTTATAAGCGAAGCGGTCAGACTCTGGCAGGGCCGGACTTTAGTCCTGGCCACCTCTAAGTTTGAGGTCAGGCAGATCTGCGATTTAATCAGCGAGCCGCTGAAGCGGAACGGGATTACGGTTCTGCGTCAGAGCTCAGGCCTGCGCGCAGAATATGTCAATAGAATGCGCCGAGCCAGGCAGAATCGGGAAAAAGTCGTTTTAGTGGGGACCGATTCCTTTTGGGAGGGAGTCGATGTGCCGGGCGAGGCCCTCTCCTGCGTCATTATTCTGCGCCTGCCCTTTACGCCGCCCGACAACCCCATATTTAAGATACGTTCCCGCCGTCTTGGAAATATGGCTTTTACAAATTATGCCTTGCCTCAGGCTGTTTTAAAATTCTGTCAGGGCGTCGGGCGTCTGGTGCGTACTGAAAAGGACAGCGGAGTCGTTTTTGTTTTGGATAATCGCCTGGCGCCGGATATAGGAAAAAGTTACGGAGGCAGGTTCCTTAAAACCATGCCTCCGTTTGGGGTCTTCTGCCGGGATGGCGATACAATTATAAATTCAGCCTGGAATTGGTATAAATTCGGTGAGAATCCAGAGGGCGTCCGCTATTTCTCTTAGCGTTACTTAGAAGCTAATGACTTAACCCAGCTTCCGAAGGCCGCTACGTTGCGGCTCTGGAAATAGACCCGCCCCGGCCCTCTCATGCGCAGCACAAAGCCTTCTCCGGAGGCCACGCTGGAAAATATGTTGCCGCGGGTAGCCATCTTGACCTCATACTGCATTGTGGCCGGCCAGGCTACCAGATGGCCGTTGTCTATGATGAAGATCTGCCCGGGAGGTACGTCCACATAGTCAATAGCGCCGTAGGAAGATATAAAGAGGGTTCCTTTGCCCTTAGCGTTGAGAATGAAGAGGCCCTGTCCGGACATCATGCCGTTGAGCATATTCTGCATCTTGGCATTGATCTCAATGGTGGGAGTACCGGCCATATAGGCGTTTTTGGAAAGGCGGTAATCGGTGGTTCCGTCCATCTCTATTACGGCGATATCGCCGGGATAGGAGGGAGCAAAAAAGGCTATTCCGTCGCCGCGGGCGCCGGTTATATCCTGGTAGAAGGCGGTCTCTCCCGATAAAAACTTGCGGGCCATAGCTCCCATAAGGCCGCTTTTACCGGTATTGGCGGATATATCCAGGGTAGGCGACATGGCCACCATGGCGTCGGATTCGGCTCTGAAAGTGGCTCCTTTGGGAATGGCTACCTGCAGCATGGCAAAGGCGCCCTTATACATGATTTGATATTCTAAACCGGATATTTCGGATACTGGCATAAAACGGCTCTCCTAATGCTGTAAATTACAGGAATGATTTAATAAATTCTCTGGTTCCGTCGATATTGCGGCTTTGGAAATACAGTTTGCCCGGACCGAAGGCGCGATAAACCAGACCTTCGCCGGAGAAATACGAGTTGGCTATATCCTTCATAAAGTTTCCGCTGTCGCTGCTCTCCTGAGCCCGGCCGATTTCTACGCGCATAAAAGAAGGCCAGGCCACCATATGGCCGTTATCGACTATAAGTTCTTCGCTGTCTTTCAGTTCAATGCATGATATGGCGCCGCAGGAGGACATAAATACCGTGCCGCGGCCTGATACGTTCATTAAAATAGGGCAGTTGAGGCGATTTCCAATAAGATTGCCCATGGAAACATTGCCGGCCTGCAGAGGATTGGCCTGTATGCGAATGTTGGGCGTCGAAGCCATGTAGGCGTTGCGGGTCAGCTTAAAATCCTCGCTCCCGTCCATTTCCAGCACGGCTATGTCTCCCGGCATGGCCGGCGCTAAGAATAATACGCCGTTGTCCCTGGCGCGGTAGCGCTGGAACATGAAGCTTTCGCCGGCAATGCGGCGCATGGCCGCGTCGTAAAAGTTATCCATATGGCCGTGAAGTTCTATAGTATCGGACATGCATACCATAGCGCCGGCTTCGGCCTGAAACATCTCCGAGCGCTTTAAACCTACCTGCAGCATGGCAAAGGTTCCTCTGTGCAGGATTTGATACTCTATTCCCGAGACTTTTGATACTGACATCTGTGATGCCTCCATGCTTTCGCAGTGTCATCTGTACTAATCTGCAAACTCTCCTATTCCATATATTCGGGGCTTTTCTTGCTGAAAAACCATAAAATAAACGCGCAAAACTGCAGCGTAAGGTGCCAATGTCATATAGTTAAGGCAAAATATTGCTGAAAGAGGTACAATAGCTTGTCTGACTTATGCTTGTAAATGTTTCCATTGTCATTCTGAGCGCAGCGAAGAATCTGTAAAGCTTGTTTAACTTGTTTTCGTTATGCCGGTTTTCTTTGTCGCTGCCGCTCCGCGCTCGCGTACGCTCGAATCTCCGCGTACGCGTCAAAGAAAACCTTTATTAAGCATGTCTGCTGAAATGCTGTTTTTGCTTAACTTACCGACAGTGCGTAAGGCACGTGATTGTCAGCTTTGCGCGCAGCTGCGGCGGAAGTGCGGAATTGCTGCGGGGAGCGGAATTGCCGTAAAAAAAGAGCTGTCCTCGGGGGAGGGCAGCTCTCTTTGCTGTGATTTAAAGGAAGGCCTTAAGCGGCGTCTTCGCTGTTTTCTTTCTCTTCTTCGTCTTCTTTGTATTCGAAGGTCTTATCCTGAATACCGGCAGCGTTGCTGATCAGGCGTACACCGTAGGCAACGGGAATTACCGAGAAAGTCAGAGCGATAATCTTGAGCCACATCGCTGCGCTTAAGGGCACGGTGCGGAAGATTTCGCCGATAGGACCGCCGACCTGTACCATAATGACCTGGCCGAAGAAGATAGCGGCTACGATGCCTATGAAGAGCTTGTTTTCGCTGAGGCCGGTCAAGGGAGATTCGTCATGGCGCAGGGTGCGGCAGTTGAAGATGTTCCAGAACTGGAAGAGTACGAAGGTGGTGAAGAAGACGGTCAGCTTCTGTTTTGTAAGAGGATCGGGATTGCTGATATCCACGCTGCCCTGAACAATGTCGGTGAGCAGGAGCGTGTAGAGAACGATCAACTGGAAGACGCCGACCAAAACCATATTGAAAGCGATGGAAGGGGTAATGATATGGGCGGTGCGGGGGATGGGCTTGCGATCCATCGTGTTGGCGCGCGGAGGATCGGTGCTCAGTGCCAGAGCCGCGAAGGTGTCCATAATGATATTGACCCACAGGAGCTGAGGTACGGTCAGGGGCAGGTCGCAGCCGAGGATAGGGCCGAAGAAGGCGGCCAGCAGAGCTACGACGTTGACGGTGAGCTGGAACTGCAGGAAGCGCTGAATGTTCTGATACAAGGTGCGGCCCCACCATACGCCGGTGAGGATGGACTTGAAGTTGTCGTCAACCAGAACGACGTCGCTGGCTTCCTTGGCTACCTCGGTGCCGGTGATGCCCATGGAAAGACCTACGTCGGCGGCCTTGAGGGCTGGAGCGTCGTTGGTTCCGTCGCCGGTCATGGCTACTACGTCGCCGACCTTGTGGAGGGCTTTGACCAGGCGCAGCTTGTCCATAGGAGTGGAGCGGGCCAGAACCTGAAGCTTCTTAGCCTTTTCGGGCAGATCTTCGTCGGAAATTTCGTTGAATTCCTTGGAGGTCATGAAGAGACCGCCCTCGGTGAGGATGCCGGCGCCTTTAGCGATGGCTTTGGCGGTGGGCAGAGCGTCGCCGGTAATCATCTTGACTTCAATGCCGGCTTTGTGGCACTGAGCGACCGCGGGAGGAACCTCTTTGCGCAGAGGATCCTGGATGCCGACGAGGGCCATGAGAACAAAGTCCTTCTTGGCGACGATGTCGTCGGCGGAAGCGGCGTCGAACTTATCGACGCTCTTCTGGCTGAAGGCGATTAAGCGCAGAGCCTGAGCGGAGGCCTCTTCGATGGCCTTCTGGACGATATCGCGCTGGCGGGCGTCGAGCTCTTCGATCTTGCCGTTGACGCTGACGTGAGAGCAGGCTTCAATGACGCGTTCGGGAGCGCCCTTGATGTAGCAGGTGTCTTTGCCGTCCACGTTGATGACGACGATGGACTTCTTGCGCTCAGAGTTGTAGTCGAGCTGCCAGATCTTGGCGTACTTCTCGCGGCCGGTCTCATAATTGATGCCCTGGTCGTGGAGGAAGCGGATCAAAGCGCATTCGGTAGCGTTGCCGATACCTACCAGCTTGCCGTCCTTTTCTTCGAGCTGAGCTTCGGAGTTGACGGAAATGTTTCTGGCCAGATGCTCCCATTCGGAAGCTTTGGTCACTTCGCCGGCGCCGTCGCTTTCAAATTTGTTCATGCCGACGAAGAACCAGACCGGAGTCATTTTGTTCTCGGTCAGGGTACCGGTCTTGTCGGTGCAGATTACGGTGGCGGAGCCGATGGTCTCGGAGGCGATTAAGCGGCGGACCAGGCAGTTCTGCTTGGCCATCTTCATCATGTTGAGAGCCAGGCAGATGGTCACCATCATGGGCAGACCTTCAGGCACGGCTACCACGATAATGGTAACGGCGACTACGAAGGCTACCAGCAGTTCGCTGAGCAGGTGCATGGCGGGCTGCTTGAGAGCTTCGCTGCTGAGGAAGGCCCATACGGCCGAGGAGAAGATGAAGGTACCGATGACCATGGGAACGGTTCCGCAGATCTTGGACCAGGCGGCGTCGAGCTCCATGTCCATGCTGCCGAAGAATTTGCTGAGCACGGTCTTCATCAGAATGTAGCCGATAATTAAGGAAGCGACCGCCAGGCCGACGGCCAGACCGCCGCTGGCCTGCAGGGCCGCAGTAATTTCATGGGACTGCCTCATGGCTTCGATAGCCATAATGGTGAAGATCAGAATGGCGGCGGCTACGCCGGCTACGCTGATCTGTTTAGCCAGACGGGCCAGTTTCTGCTTGAGCGGAGTCTCTTCGTCGCCGTCGTCGTTTTCAGCCAGTTTTTCGGCGATTTTGCCCATCATGGTCTTGTCGCCTACGGCGGTGACGATGACAATGCCGTGACCGTCGGAAATCATGGTTCCTTTGGAAACTCTGGCGCTTTCGTCGGCTTTGTTGAGATCTTTGTCCTGGCAGTTTTTCTTGTTGGCCGGGACCGATTCGCCGGTGAGCATGGCTTCGTCGATGGCCAGGTTCTGAGAATCGATAATCACGCCGTCGGCGGGAACTTTGTCGCCCATATTGATGTGGATGACGTCGCCTACGACCAGGTCTTTGATGCCTACGGTCTGGAATTTCTCATCTCGGGTTACTTTTACAAAAATATCTTCTTTGACTTCATTGAGCTTTTCAAATTCTTTGCCGCTCTTGCATTCGCTCAGATAGCCTACGGTTGTAGCTAAAAATACGGCGAAAAATATACCTATGGAGTCATAGTAATTGGCGTTGGGATCGTTCAGAACATTGATTTCTACCCAGGTCATTATCAGAGAAACAACGGCCGCTACCAGCAGAATCTGGATAGTAAGGTCGTTGAATTTCTCCAAGAACTGTTTCCACCAGGGATCGCGCTCGGGCGGCGTCAAAGCGTTGACGCCGAATTTTGAACGCATCTCCTCGACCTGGCTTGAGGTCAGGCCTTTTTCCGGATTTATGGCAGTTCCCTCAACTACATAGGCAGTTTTGGATTCTTC
>JAFTAM010000073.1 GCA_017458675.1 bacterium | reverse complement strand
TCTTTCAAGCATGTTCTGCATGTTTTTGCTATGTCGGTTTTGTTTTGCACTTCGCTCCGCGCTCGCCGTAACCGGAGCTCGGACGCTCGCTTCAGAGCAAAACAAAACCTGTGTATAACATGTCTGCTTAAAGCCTGTTTTAGCGCAGCTTACCGGCAATGCAGCGCTCAGCGGCGTCTCTCTAAAATGTCGTACCACCTTTTGTATCTGTCCTTTTCCGAGGCCAGACAGATGCAGAAATACTCGGAATAGCTGTCCGGGTCTGAAAAGGGAATGTGGATTCGGCTGCCGCCGCTGCCCAGAATTCGCAGAGACAGATCCGTTGAAAAGCCGGGCAGCGTGGAGCTGTTCGTCACCTCATACAGAGTGTCGACGCCCTCCTGCAGAAAGAACCTGGAATGAGGCATATTCGTCCTTACGATCTTATCCCACATGCCGACCTCTGAAGCCATCAGAAAGTTTTCGCCGTCCATATCCGCAAAAGAGACCGCCTCTCTGTCTGCCAGCGGATGCGAGGGAACGAGAGAAGCAAAGAGCTTTTCAGAGCCGCATTTCATAGAGTAAAATTCAGGAGCTTCAAGTGGATGATTGAGTATGATCATTTGAAAGCTTCTGTTTTTTATGCCCAAAAGCAGCTCAGATTCCGAAGCAATTTGGCTCGAGACCGTAAAATGCTGAAAAGCGCCGGTTATTATGGGAATAAGTTCCATAATAGGGCCCGGAGCCACGGAGCCGATGCCGACGGTGTTGGCCAGCCTGTCGAGGGCGCGGACCTGCTGCAGCATATTATTATGCATGTCGAGAATCTCTTCGGCAAACTTTGCCGCGGCCTCGCCGTTAGCGTTAAGCTTCAGCCGTTTCTTTTCCCTGACGAACAGAGAAACGCCGAACTGTTCCTCGAGCTTGGCCATTGAACGCGTCAGCGTCGGCTGGGTAAGGTGCAGCTGCTCGGCCGCTTCTGAAAGCGTCCGGCAATTTTTAAAAGCGGCCAGATGCTCCAGCAGATATGTCTCTATCATTTGCGTTTCTCCGGTTGACAGGATAAGGCTTTTGCTGAGTATATCATGCAGCTAATATACGTTTCAAGTATATTTTTATACGAAAGTTTCATTTTACAATCTGCAGATTATAGGCTATCATTGGACTATAAAAAATACGCAGCCTTTATAAATATTTATCGGCGGGCTTGGGCCAAGGAGAAGCTGTTATGGAATACATTAAGATGAACAACGGAAAAAACTGTCCGGTAATCGGAATCGGAACCTTTTTGATTGCGCCAGCGGATGCTGAGGTAAGCGTCAGAGAAGCCCTGAAAATGGGCTACGAATGTATTGATACGGCTAACGCCTACGTCAACGAGAGAGCGGTCGGGCGCGGCATGAAGGCGAGCGGCGTCGACAGAAGCAAAGTATTTCTTTCCACGAAAATTTGGGCCAGCGAGTATGAAAATAATAATGCGGTAGACGAAACTTTGGAGCGCCTGGGCGTTGATTATGTGGATTTGCTGTATATCCACCAGCCTGCCGGAAATTGGCTGGCCGGCTACAGACAGCTGGAAAAGGCCTATAAGGAAGGCAAGGCAAAAGCTATCGGCATCTGCAACTTTGAAGGCAAGTATTTTGAAGAACTGAAGCGGAGCTGGGAGATCGTTCCCCAGTTTATTCAGGTTGAAGCTCATCCTTATTTCACGCAGGAAGAACTCAGAAAGAGCCTCGCCGAATACGGCATTTGCCTGATGTCATGGTATCCGCTCGGACACGGCGACAAGTCTCTGCTCGAAGAACCGATCTTTAAGAAGCTCGGAGAAAAATACGGCAAGAGCAGCGCTCAGGTAATTCTTCGCTGGCACACGCAGATGGGCTTTGCGGTTATCCCGGGCAGCAAAAACGTCGAGCATATCAAAGATAACCTGAATATTCTTGATTTTAAGCTTACCGATGAAGAGATGGCTGAAATTGCCAAGCTCAATAAAAATGTGAGATACTATAACAGAACTGACGAAGCGTTGGCCAGCTTTGCTGCCTGGCAGCCGACATACGAGAAATAAAGATTGAGGGGTGCGCTCCATGGAAGAAATTCGCGTCGATATGCGTAAATTAACAGCCGAGGATTCGAAGGCTTATGATAAACAGGAGGAGCTTCTGTTTCGCCTGAATCAGACGTTTCCCAGATCCGAGGAATACAAAAAAATTCTCGGCGAACTGTTTAAAGACAGAATCGGCGAAGGCTCCTTTCTCAGAGCTCCGCTGGCCGGCGCGGCTCTTGATAAAATGATCATAGGCAATGGTGTTTTCATCAACAGCAATCTTCTGGCTATGGCCCGCGGCGGAATTACTATTGAAGATGATGTTATGATCGCAGCCAACGTGCAGCTGCTTTCAAATAATCACGATCCTTATGACAGACATGTGCTCACTTGCAGGCCCATTGTCATAAAGAAGGGCGCTTGGATCGGAGCGGGAGCTTCGATCCTTCCCGGAGTGACTGTCGGCAGGTACGCCATTGTGGGAGCGTCCTCGGTCGTTACCAAAGACGTGCCCGATTACGGAGTGGTTGTCGGCTCTCCGGCGAAAGTTATCAAAATGCTGGACGCAGATAAATTCAAATGAGGTCGAATCATTATGAATAAAGAAGTGATGCTGGTAACGGGCGCGGGGCAGATCAGCATGGCGATTGCCAGGCGCGTCGGATTTGGCAAAAAGATCGTTCTGGGCGACAAGAACAGGCAGAACTGCCGTACTATCGCCAAAATAATGACGGACGCCGGCTTTGACGCCGAGCCTTTTGAAATGGACCTGTCGGACAGGGCCTCGATAAAAGCCATGATCGCCAAGGCTCAGGAGTACGGTGAAATCAAATACATGGTGAACGGCGCTGGCGTTTCTCCGTCCCAGGCTCCGATTGAGTCAATTTTGAAGGTCGATCTTTACGGAACGGCCGTACTTCTGGAAGAAGTCGGCAAAGTTATCGCCAAGGGCGGCTGCGGAGTGACGATATCCAGTCAGTCCGGCTGGCGGATGGCGCAGCTTGCGGCGGAAGAAGACAGACTGCTGGCCGTTACGCCGGCTGAAGAACTGCTCAGTCTGAAAATGCTCAGACCAGAGAATATCAAGGATACGCTGCACGCCTATCAGATAGCCAAGAGATGCAACGAAAAGCGGGTGATGGCTGAATGTATAAAATGGGGCGAACGCGGCGCCAGGCTGAACGCAATTGCTCCCGGCATCATCGTTACGCCGCTGGCCATAGATGAGTTCAACGGCCCCAGAGGCGATTTCTATAAAAACATGTTCGCCAAATGTCCGGCCGGCAGGCCCGGAACCGCCGACGAAGTGGCCAATGTGGCGGCTTTGCTGATGAGCGAGGCGGGGGCGTTTATCACCGGTTCCACCTTCCTGATCGACGGCGGCGCGACGGCAAGCTACTTTTACGGACCACTACAGCCTTAGAGCTGATTAGCCGTCGGCGTTGAAAGATGCGAGATCATCCTGAGCGCAGCGCAGAAGCCTGCGCTTTTTGCATATAAACTTTTTCGCCTTCGGCGCAATGAGTTATGTCATTCTGAGCGCAGCGAAGAAAAGAAGTCAGCGCTTTTCAGCATTTAAGCTTTTTTCGCTGTCAGCGCAATGAGCTATGTCATTCTGAGCGCAGCGAAGAATCTTAATTTTTCCGCATTTTATTTCCAAGCCTAAGCGCGGAGATATAGAGATTACAGGCTCAGTCAATACTGAGCGCAGCAAAGCATATAGCATGGAGGCATATAAATGACAAACATTGAGGAAATGATAGCCAGACAGGAGCTCAAGGCTCTCGTTGACAATTATGCGAACGAATCCGACCGCAATAATCAGGACTATTATGTAAATGTATTCACCGAAGACTGTCATGTCAGGGTTTACTTTAACAACCAGCTCGGCATGGATCTGAACAATGTGCACGATTTGATTAAAGCCTATAAAGGCTTTGGCGCGGCTAAAGAATCGTTCCACATGAACGGACAGCAGACCGTGGAGTTTCAGGATGACGGGCATGCCTCGGGCATTTGCTACGCGTTGGCCCATCTTGTCAATGAGAAGAACGGCAAAGATGAGCTTACCGTACATGGCGTCAGGTATTATGACAAGTATGTAAAATTGAACGGACACTGGAGAATTGCGGAACGCGAGCAGTATTTTGTATTCTCTGAGACGAAGGTATTAGGTTAAACAATACCGGAGGAAAGAAAACTCATGACAAAAAATCTGATTATTTACTATTCGAGAAAAGGTCAGAATTATGTAAACGGCAGTATTAAGGATCTGCCTAAAGGCAATACGGAGATCTGCGCGGAGTTTATTCAAAAAGCTGTCGGCGGAGTTCTCTTTGAACTCGAAACCGTAAAACCGTATCCGGAGGATTACACGGCCTGCACGGAAGTCGCTAAGGAAGAACTGCGCAAAAACGTCAGACCTGAGCTCAAAATGATGCTCGAGGACATCTCTGAATATGACAATATCTTCGTCTGCGGTCCCTGCTGGTGGGGAACCTATCCCTGCGCGGTCTTTACTCAGCTTGAAGCGCTCGACTTTACCGACAAACAGGTCTTTCCTCTGATGACGCATGAAGGCAGCGGACTTGCCGGCGCTCCCGCCGCTTTGAAAAAATACTGCAAGGGCGCGGCGGTCGGAAAAGGCCTGGCTATCCACGGAGCGGAAGCTGAGCAATGCGAGGCCGAGGTCGCTTCCTGGGCAAGGTCGCAGGCTTAAAAAGTGAGTGATGAACGGCTGATTGAGCAGCTATACTGCGACATGTATGCTGCCATGGTTGATAAAGATGAAGCGGAACTGGAGCGGGTGCACGACGATTCGTTCGTTCTGCTTCACATGACCGGCCTGCGGCAGAGCAAAAGAGAATACATCAAAGCCATTCTGAGCGGCGTGCTGAATTACTATTCTGCCGAAACCGAAAGCCTGGATATTCGCATTGACGGAAACAAGGCGGAGCTTAGGGGACGAAGCCGGGTAACGGCGGCGGTTTTCGGCTCCAGCAAACACACCTGGCGGCTGGAGCTCAGGCTTGAGCTGAAGAAAACCGCGGACGGCTGGCGTTTTATTCTGGCGCAGGCCTCTACATGGTAAAAGAGGCCGCCTCCGAATTTTCCGTCCTGACGCTTCCGCCGCCGGCTTTGCAATAAAAAAAACGCCTTCACTTCATTTATGAAGTACGGGCGTTTTCTTGTTAAGCCTTAAAACTGCTCTTTATTTATCCAATTTAGGATTGCGGGAGAGGCGCTCGAGAATATCGGAATCGGAAGCGGGAGCGAAGAAAGTGCCTTCGATTTCGGTTCCGAAGTGGCCGACTTTGCCGGCATAGTTGGTCTTGTCGCCGTCGTGGGCGATAGTGACGTTGATCTTGCTCTTAATGAGTCCGCCGGTTTCGCGTCCCTGGTAGTGCTTGACGTTGGGAAGCTGGGGGCCTTTGGTCTTGACTTCTTTCCAATCTCCGTACTTGGGAGGGAAGGCCAGCTTATCCATGTCGTCGAGAATTTTCTCATCGCTGGGAGCCGGGCTGAAATAATCGGCCTCTACGGAGGTTCCCAGGCCTAAAACTCCGTTCTTGGAAGAAGCGGACACATTGCCGTTATCGTGGTGCTCGATGGTGGCTTTGCTGTGAGTGGAGGTGCGCTCGTACATATTTACGTTGGGACGGTCGCACTGAACGGGCTGCCAGCTGTTAATCATATTAAAAACTCAACTTTCCAGTACTGTAATTGCTGTAAATTTATCACAATTTGCCGCAAATTACAAGGACGCCGCCAAGCAATTGAGGTTAATTATTGTTTAACAAATCTGCAAATTAAAAGGATGAAATTATCCGTCGGCAAAATTATTTAATCTGACTATGTGCCGTTAAATTATATTTTAAAGACGAGGGATGGGACTGTGAAAAAATTATTTTTAGGTTTGGGCTTATGCGCCGCTTTAATAAACCCGGTTTGGGCCGATAATTCCGAAGTCGCCGCTGATTCCGCCGACAGCGGCAGGCTGCTGGCGCAGCAGGATATGATTTATATAGATACTTCCACATGGACGGTTGTCAATACCGGAGGCAGCGATATAAGCTTCCCCGAAAAGCCTCGAACCAAGGATATCGGCAGCCAGGGCGTGTCCGGCCGCTCCTGGGAGTGCGAGCTCGGCGATCCGCTGCACATTTTCAAGATTACTAAACTTGAGGTAACCGGCGTCAGTCATCAGGACACCGACGAAGTTCTGTTTAAAATGATGAGCGATACCTGCAATAATTTGGGAGGCAGAGCGACTTCCAAAAAGAGGCTGGAGAATCAGCGCTATCCCGGCTGCATGTTTAAGGTCATGTCCAATGACGGCGAATGGGACTTCATGATCCGCCTGGACCGCGATACCGTCTACACCTTATCGGTCTGCTCGATGCCCGGCGAAGCCGAAGACGGCTACAAAGACGCCTTTTTCCGGTCGTTTATAATTAAATAAGCATCTTTTGTTGTCCAGAGAACCTTTGACGCACGGCTTTTCGACGTACGCCGGAGGCATAAAGCTGCCGCCGCGCTGCAGTATAATTGCATAAGCAGCGCGGCAATTTTTTTGATATGAAGGAATGCGGCCAGGGAGAACCGCTCTTATGAACATAAATAAACTCTGCAGACATTTTATTTTTTCAGCGTTGTTTATAGCCGCTCTGGCGGCGCCCGGCTCGGCTGAGCCCACAGTAAGTTCACACAAAGTGCGGACGCCGTCGAAGTACCAGATGACGGAGCTGTCTGAGCTGCGCAGCCTTGCCGGGAAAGGCGACCCCGAGGCGCAGTATCAGCTGGGCGAGCGCTATTTTGAGGGAATCGGAGTCGATAAGGACTTGAAGCAGGCTTTCCTTTGCTTCGGAAAAGCAGCTCAGCAAGGTCATGCCGAAGCGCAGTTTATGCTGGGCAGATGTTATCACATGGGCTGGGGATGCGGCAAAGACCCGCTTACGGCTAATCATTGGTATTTTCAGGCAGCTGAACAGGGAGTTTCTCAAGCGCAGTTTTACTTGAACAGTTTGAAAGCTGAAGAAGGCGACGTTATTGCTCAGTGCAATTTAGCCGACAGCTATTATGACGGAAACGGCACGGAAAAAGACTTTGCCAAAGCGGCGTATTGGTATAAACAGGCCGCCGAACAGGGCGAAGCATATGCTCAGTTTATGACGGGGCTTTGTTATTTTCGCGGCGAAGGGTTTTCTCAGAGTTATGATGAGGCGATCAAATGGTACCGCCTGGCTGCAGAGCAGGGCGACGCTAATGCTCAATACAATTTAGCTGTTTGTTATATTTGCGATAACAATGAGAATAATAATGCTGAAGCATTGGATTTGCTTAATAAGGCGCAGCAGGCTAAGAGAGTGCAGGAGACTCAGGCGCTTATAGGCTTTTTGTATTTAACCGGCTGGAATAATATTGTAAAGCGGGACGTCAGTTTAGCTGAAGCGGCTTTAAATGACGCCTCTCAAAACGGCAGCTGGACAGGAAATTTGTTCAATTCAGTCAGTCTGTGTTCGCATTACGGTGAGGAAAGCCGCGACAAATGCATGGCTCAGCTGCGTACGGCTTATTCTATAGCGACTTACGAGAAAAGAAAATTCCAAAATGCTGATGAACTGAAAAGCAGTTCCAAGGTTATTGATAAACTCATCTTAGCCATGTTATATGCCAACGGCGCAGGCGCAGCCAAAGATGAAGCCAAAGCCTGGCAGCTTTTGCGCGAAGTATCCGAGCGCATCGGCAAAGGCGAGCTTACCGAAGAGGACTTTGTTTCTTTAGCGGATTTGTTTCAGTTTCATCCGGCCGTCTGAATATCGAAATAGGCTTGCCGTGCTATAATTATTGCTATACTGACAAACTTCAATAGTGAAAGAGGAGAGCTATGAACATAAATTTCCGTTCTGCCGCAATAACAGCGCTGACCTCAGCCGCATTATTTTCCGTATGTCTTGCCGACTGCAGCCCTGCCTCCGCCCAGCAGCCAACGGCGGCGTCCCCGGCAGCCGTGCAGACAAAAGCCGCTAAAGTGAAGGTGTTCCAGGTGCACAGCCGAGAGGCATTTTTGGCGAAATACGGCGCCGATAAGGTCAGACAGCTGCGCATTGACGAGCCTAATCCTTTAATTCTGCGTCTTTCTACCGACGCTCCCATCAAGGATCTCCGCATATTGGATTTGACCTTCAAAAACTTTGATGATAAGGGAAAGATCCATTTTGACGAAAAAGAGCGAATTCTTGTCAGCGAAGTGAATCCCGAGGATATTATCCTTATAGACCTGATCATATACGGCGATATCCCCAACAACGGCATCTCATACACCGACGCTGACGGCACGGTCAAAAGATTTTCCGTAAACCTCAACGGCGAAGACGGCACTCCGCAGCTGCAGAAGTATTAAAGTTTCCTGCGCAATTTCGAATTATTAAAGGCGGCATAAAATGAAAACTGTCAGACTGTTATATCCCGATCACGTGAGCGGCGGGCTGGATACCTATTATTTTGGTGCGAATCTGCTTCAGCATATTTTGCCGCCTAACCCGAATCAGCCAATCATTCGCGTCAATATTCTCCCGCCCGACGGCAAAGAGAAGGCTGTAACAAACGGCATTTACGCTGAAGATGAAGTGCTTGCAGGCATTAAAGACGCGCAGCTGAAGCTGGAAGCGGAGCGTCCGGACCGCATTATTACCATCGGCGGAAACTGTCTGGTCTCTTTAGCGCCGTTCGATTATCTGCACGGACTTTATAAGAACGCGGGCATTATCTGGATTGACGCTCATCCCGACGTCTCAACGGTAAACGACGGCTATCCGAACGCCCACGCCATGGTGCTGGGCAGCCTGATGGGTCACGGCGCGGCGCAGCTCTCCGCTCAGATGAAAAACGCCGAATTCAAGCCGGACGAGATTCTCTATGTAGGCCTGCAGCCGCTCCATGATTATCAGGAAAAGTTCTTGAACGACGCCGGCGTCAATTACAAAGTACAGGATCATGACTTTGTATCAGATAATGAGATCCGTGCCTTCATGAACCGTTTTGATCGCATTCTGGTCCACTTCGATATAGACGCGCTCGACGAGCGTTTCTTCCACTCGACCTACTTTGCCAATCCGGCCTTAGTAGGCGACGGCGCCGGCGGCGGCAAGATGACCATGGACAAAATAGGTGAAGTTTTAAAGCTTATTACCGCAGGCTCAGATGTTGTCGGTTTGACGATTGCCGAATACCTGCCTTTCGACGAGCACAGACTTCACAAAATGCTGTCAGAGATAAGCCTGTTCACGGAGTAAACAAATAATGTGGTTTTGGTTTGCCCTGGGCTCGGCGATATTTGCCGCACTGACGTCCATCCTGGCAAAGATCGGCATTGAAGGCGTCAATTCCAATCTGGCGACAGCCATACGCACCGCAGTTGTCATAATCATGGCCTGGGGCATGGTATTCCTGACAAACTCTCAGGGCGACATAAAAACGATAAGCCAAAGGAGCTGGATTTTCCTCATTCTCTCCGGCCTTGCCACCGGCGCTTCCTGGCTCTGCTACTACAAAGCCCTGCAGATGGGAGAGGCCTCCAAAGTCGTCGCTATAGACAAACTGAGCGTAGTCCTGACCCTGGCGCTGGCTTTTGTTTTCCTGCACGACCAATTCACCGTCAAAAGCCTGCTAGGCTGCATTCTGATCGGCGCGGGAACGCTTTTGATGGTGATGTGAATTTTCAGCGAGGTCCCAGTCAGCGATGGCCAGAGAAGTAAACCCACAAGAAACAAGCCGGGCCGCAGCCTTTGAACTCTGGATGAAGGCCCCGAATCCCACGGTTACATTCTTCAAGACTCTGAACGTGACCAATTTGGTAAAATTCAGCCGGCGCAAAAAGCTTAAATTCAATATGCTTCTTGATTGGTGCATCGGCAAAGCCGCCGCAGATATAAAGGAATTTTACCTGCTGCCCGTCGCGGACAAGCTGATACGGTACGACACTCTGGCCGTAAATACCATTGTAAAAAACCGAATAGGCGAGGTCAGCTCCTGCGACATTCTGTTCAATCCCAACTTGGAGACTTTCAACCGCGACTACCTGCAATATACCGCCCAGACAGCGGAGCGCTGCGAAAATCGGGACCTGACCGACAGCATGGTGATCGGTACGTCGGCTATCCTGGATACAGAACTGGACGGCGTCGTAGGGATGGTTAGCGGCATATACAACAATCCGTTTTTGTTTTGGGGCAGATACAGGCGAAAGCTGTTCAGTTATTTTCTGCCCATTTCTTTTCAGTTCCACCACACCCAGATGGACGGCGCCCACGCCGGCCGTTTCCTGGAAATTCTGCAGAAGGAAATTGACAGCCTTTCATAGGCCCATAAACTTAGCAGGGTTTGGGCTTAGCCTTGTCCTGCAAACCGAAAGTAGAAAACAATGGATATTTTCAAAAAAATACGAAACGGCGAAGCCGTAAATATGCTCTCAGACGAATACCTGCCGGCCATTGAAGAACTGAAGCGCGCCAACATTGCACTATACCATGTTAACCGTTCAGAACCTGGTTCTGAACAAATGGAGAAGGCTTTTGCGGATTTATTCAAAGGAAGCGTTCCCAAAGGGCTGACGATATTGGCGCCGTTTCAGATCGACTTTCCTCTGCAGATGTCTTTCGGCAAGAATGTATTTATCAATCACAGCTTTACCGCTATGTCGATAGGCGGTATCGACATTGAAGACAACGTGCAGATCGGGCCCAACGTAACGATCGTTACCGATAATCATGACCTGAACGATCGCTATGTTCTGAAGTGCAAGCCTGTTCGTATCTGCAGAAATGCTTGGATAGGCGCCTGCGTATCAATTATGCCGGGTGTAACCGTAGGAAACAATGCCGTAGTGGCAGGCGGAGCGGTCGTTGTTAAAGACGTTCCCGCAAATTCCGTCGTCGGCGGCAATCCGGCAAAAGTGATTAAATATATTGAAGAACAAAAGAACGACTGACATAAAAATATAAGGAAGGATGCACATATCGTCATGATCTTTGACAGAAACGAAAATAAAGAAGTTATTGTACTTCTCGGCGCGGGAAGTATGGGAACCGCGATAATCAGACGTTTTGCGGCGGGCAGAATTATCTTGCTCGGGGACATAAGCGCGAAAAATCTCGAAAAAGTATCCAATGAGCTGAAATACAGCGGTTACAGCGTCGAGACCTGTATTGTCGACGCAGCGGATAAGGCGTCGTTGGAAGCATTTGCCGAAAAAGCAGCTTCGCTCGGTGCGGTTAAATATTTTATTGATACTGCCGGAGCGTCCCCCAATCAAACTTCGCCCGAACACATTTTAAAGCTGGATATGCTGATAACGTATAATATTTTTCGCAAATTAGTTTAATAAAAAATGTACATGACCTTTCTTCAATGCTAAAGTTTAAATTGCAAACAAATTCAACGCTATCGAATGGAATATATCCGCCGACGACAGCGGTTTTGCAGAGAATATTGTTTTTTTCGCAGCGGAGAAAGCGAATAAGAACATTAATGCACACAATTGCTAAATGCTTACTTGAAGCGCACAGATGCCTGCGCCTAACGTGAAGCGCGCAAATGTTCAATGTCGATATGTTGCGCGTACAGATGCTGAGCGCCAACGTGAAGCGCACCAGCGCTAAGTGCTGAAATCAAGCGCACTTGATGCCTGTACCCAGCGAGAAGCGCGCAAGCGCTAAATTCCTAAATGAAGCGCACGGATGCTTGCGTCCAACGTGAAGCGTACCAGCGCTCAATGCCAAAATGCTGCGCACAATGCTGGGTGCGAGAGCGTGAAGCGCACGGATGTTGCGTCCAGCTTGAAGCGCGCCAACGCTAAATGCTGAAATGTAGCGCACGGATGCTGCGTCAAGCGTGAAGCGCGCCAGCGCTCAATGCCAAAATGCTGCGCACAATGCTGGGTGCGAGAGCGTGAAGCGCACAAATGCTCAATGCCAAAATGAAGCGCACGGATGCTGAGCGCCAATGTGAAGCGCGCCAGCGCTCAATGCTCAAAATGCTGCGTACGATTGCTGAGCGCCAATGTGAAGCGCGCCAGCGCTGGGTACCCAAATGCTGCGCAAAGATGCTAAAGCCTCAACGTTTTTCTTATGCCAGTTGCTTGTCAGCATCCTAAACATTTTTCTTATGGAGTTTGGCGATTATGGGTATATCTTCAGATATACCCATGATCGCCAAATGTATGTTTGACGATCATAGATTGAGCTGATTTTGTTATATAAATAATTTTGCAAAAATTATGTTTTTCATCTTTCAAAGCTTCTTGCAATATGCTATTGTATATCCGGATATGGAGGTTTGATCAATGGTAATGCTTTGCCTGATTATAGGTTTTACGCTCTATATTTTTTATACTTAGATTTATATTTCTGCCATTTAATAATGGCGATTACATCTTAAATATCCGTTATTATGTTAAAACATCTCATATATATATTGTTATCAGTCAGTATTTTTTTCTTTTCTTCAGGAGCAGTTATGGCCAGCGAAACCAAATCGATAACAGACAGCGGCTGTCAGCAGAAAACCGTCAGAGTCGGCGTCATCGGCGCTATGGAGCTTGAAGTTGAAACGCTCAAATCCAGAATGCAGGTTGAATCCAAAGTTACAAAAGCCGGCATGGTGTTTTTTTCCGGCAAGCTGAACGGCGTCGATGTAGTTATTGTCCGCAGCGGCGTCGGCAAAGTCAACGCGGCCGTATGCACCCAAATTCTGATCGACGCTTTTGCCGTCACGCACATAATCAATACCGGCGTAGCCGGCTCTCTTAACGCCGATATAAATATCGGCGATATCGTAGTTTCCGACGATGTTTGTCATCATGATATTGACGCCACCGGCTTCGGCTATGCTCTGGGCCAGGTGCCTCAGCTGGATGTCTTTTCCTTCCCCGCCGACCGCCGCATGGCATCCTTGGCTCAAGAGGTCTGCAAGAAAGTCAATCCCGACATCAATGTGTTTTTCGGACGCATCGTCAGCGGCGATCAGTTTATCTGCGATAAGGCCGTCAAGGATCGCATAACCGCCAATTTTAAAGGTCTGTGCACGGAAATGGAAGGCGCGGCTATCGGTCAGACAGCCTATTTAAACGGCGTTCCCTTTGTAATTCTGAGAGCTATTTCCGACAAAGCCGACAATTCCGCAGAAATGGATTATCCCGCCTTCGAGCGCAAAGCCGCCGAGCACTGCGCCAGACTGCTTGAAGAATTTATTAAAGATTTATAATATTGCATATGAAATAGAGGTAACAATTTTCAAATGAGCATTATCGATTCATTGGCAAAGCGCCGCAGCTATTACGCCCTCAACAAAGAATTGCCGGTTCCGCAGGACGAGGTCATTAAAATGATTGAAGAGCTGACCGAGCTGGTTCCGGACGCTTTTAATATGAAGAGCGCTCGGGTTATCGTCGCCCTCAACGACAAACAGGACGCCCTTTGGGACGCCGTTTACGAGGCCTTCGGCGGCAAGGTTTCCCGGGAAAAGATCGACGGCTTCAAAGCAGCCGCCGGCACAGTTCTTTATTATATCGACACGGACGTGGTAAAAGCGCTGCAGGAGCAGTTTCAGCTCTACGCCGCCAATTTCCCGGTCTGGGCCAACCAGGCCAACGGTATGCTGCAGATTGCGATTTGGACGGCGCTGCGCGAGAAAAATATCGGCGCCAACATTCAGCATTACAACCCTGTTATTGACGAAGCCGTAGCAAAGCTCTTCAATATACCGAAAAATTACAGTTTAATCGCGCAAATGCCTTTCGGCGGCATCGTTTCAGAGCCCGCGCCTAAAGAAAAGGAAGATATTTCTCTGCGCGTCCGTATTGAAAAATAATAAAAAGTCTGCAGCGTTTTTATTTAGCTGCAGCTGTAAGCCCGCTTGAATCGGCCTCGGAAAGGCCGGGTTCCGGCGGGCTCTCTTTTTCAGCTCATTTCCTCCCACCAATGGGAAAAATCTTCTTCGCGGCAGTCATTCAGATTTACGCACTGGCCAATTTTGGGAGTCAGCAGACGGTAGTTCCTGCCGGCTGAGGCGGCGGCCAGATCTCTGTAGGGCGCATTCCAGCTATGTTTGGATAAGGCGAACTTGCCTCCGTGGGCAGGAATAACATACTTTGCTTGAACATCTTCGGCCGCCTGGGCGGTCTCTTCCGGGAGCAGATGAATATTGTGCCAGCTGCGGTCGTACTGTCCGTTTTCCGCCAGAGCTATATCGAAACCGCCGAATTCTTTGCCTATAGCTTTAAAATGTTCGCCGTAACCGCCGTCGCCGCTGAAATAGATCTTTTTGTTCGGCGTGATAAAAGCAAAGCCGCACCAAAGAGTTGAATTGCGGGTGAAGGAGCGGCCGGAAAAATGCTGCGACGGCAGAACATGCACGGTTAAGCGCTCGGAAATTTCCGCTTTGTCGAACCAGTCGCATTCACGGATTTTGTCGGAAGCAAACCCCCATTGCTCAAAATACTGCCCGACGCCCAAAGGACAGATTATCTGCTTAACTTTGTTTTTTAAGCCCATAATACTGGGATAGTCCAGATGATCCCAATGATCGTGAGAAACAGCCAGAAGGTCAATTTCCGGTATCTCCTCCGCTTTGTAGATATTGCTCCCCGGGAAAGCTTTATTGATAAACGAAACCGGCGAGGCGTAATCGGAAAAGACGGGGTCGATCATAATCTTATAGCCATCGGCTTGTATATAAAATGTTGAATGTCCCATCCAAACAATAGCGTCACGATCCGCGGGCAGAGAGTCCAGAGGAGTTTTTTGACTGACGACAGGCTGCTTGGGCATGCGGCCGTCTTTGGATCCGAAAATAAATTTCATGAAGGCGGCCAGCGTTCCCTCGCTGTCCTCAGACATAACCTCAACGGGAACCAGGTTTTGAAATTTACCGCCGCTGAAATGCTTTGAAGCTTCCATGCGGAGACGCCTGGCTTCGCTGAAACCCTGCAGAAATTCCGGCTTTTTAAAAAACCAGGCTCCGCCGCCGGCGGCGGCTCCCATGAGCACTCCCATACCGCTTAAAATAAATGTGCGTCTGTCCATTATTTGTTGCTCCTCAGCACCTCTTTTAGGTATCTTCCCGTAACACTTTCAGAATTTGCCGCAATCTCCTCTGGCGTGCCGCAGGCCACAATGCGGCCGCCCCGCTCCCCGCCTCCGGGTCCCATATCAATTATATAATCGGCGTTGGCGATGACATCAAGATCGTGCTCTATGACCGCCACAGTCGCACCGGCGTCAACTAAACGGCTGAGCACCCCCAGCAAAGTCTGGACATCCAGCGGGTGCAGACCGACGGTCGGCTCGTCGAACACAAATACAGAACCGTCCTGCGGACGGGCCATTTCCGAGGCCAGCTTGAGCCTTTGGGCTTCTCCGCCTGAAAGCGCCGGCGTATCCTCGCCGAGCGTCAGATAACCGAGCCCAAGGTCTTGGAGTACTTTGAGCTTCTCAGAAACGCTCCTTATGCCCTTAAGTATCTCTGCGGCCTCACTAACGGTCATGGCCGTCAAATCCGGCAGAGAATATGAGCGTTCCGAGCCTGCGGGCTTCCATAATATATCATTCGCCTTTTCACTGTAACGCCTGCCGCCGCACTCGGGACAAACGACGGCAACATCGGGAAGGAACTGAATGTCCAGCGAAATCTGCCCGGTACCGTCGCAAGTCTGGCAGCGCAGGGAGCCCGTATTGTAAGAAAAGGCGCCGGCGTTCAGCTTGTTTTGCCTGGCATAGTCAGTTCCGGCAAAAATTTTGCGCAGGCTGTCGAGTACGCCGCTGTAAGTAGCTACAGTTGAGCGTATGTTGACGCCTATGGGCGAAGCGTCAATTAGATTGACGCGGTTAATCCCCTTCGCTTCAATGCGCTTTACATGGTCCGGCAACCTCTGATTCAAGCAGTGAGCCGTTAGAGCGGGAATCAGGCTCTCCAATACCAGCGTCGTTTTGCCGGAGCCGGATACGCCGGTAACGGCTATAAGACGTCCCTTAGGCAGTTCCGCGGTCAGTTCATGAACCGTATGAACAGGCAGCGTTTCCATGCAGATCTTGCCTAAGGCAAACATCTCTCGGCTGCCGGCGCGCTTTCGCGTCAGTACATCAGCTTGATTGGCAAGAAACGGGGCGATTTTTGAATCAGGATTTTTCAGAATATCATCTAAACTTCCCTGAGCGGCAATTGAACCGCCCTCGCGTCCGGCCGAAGGCCCCAGTTCAATCATATGATCGGCACGCTTGAGCACATGAACGTCATGATCCACCAATACAACCGAATTTCCGTCTGCAATAAGACTGCCGACGACATCCATCAGACCCTCAATGTTGGAGGGATGCATACCGATGCTGGGCTCGTCGAGCACATAAAGAACGCCTGTAGTTTCGCTTCGGACGGCGCGGGCAAGCTGAACCCGCTGACGCTCGCCTGTTGACAAAGTGCCGGAGGCGCGATCCAAGGACAGATAGCCAAGTCCGAGGTCGGTAAGACGTTTGGCGTTGTCAAGAAAAGCTTCAATAATGCTCTCGGCCATAGGACGCAGCGCCGCCGTCAGCGTATCGGGGACGGATTTGACCCATGGGATCAAAGCGTCGAGCGTCATGGCGGCGGCTTCGGCCAGATTTATTCCCGCCAGCGTCGTGGAGCGCACCTTCGCATTCAGCCGCGTACCTCCGCACTCAGGGCAGGCGATTACGCGCAGGAATTTTTCCACCCGCTTCATCCCCTTTTCGTCCTTGACCTTGCTCAGAGCATTTTCCACTGTGTAAACCGCGTTGAAATAAGTGAAATCCATTTCACCTGCGGCGCCGCTGGTCTGATTTTGATAGACCATATGATGCTTGACGGGCGGTCCGTAAAAGACAAGTTCTCTCTCTTTTTGGGTCAGCCTGTTAAAGGGAACGTCGGTGCGAACGCCGAGCTCGCGCGCAATATCCTTCATTAAGGACCACATCAGCGTCTGCCAGGGCAGAACCGCCCCTTCGTCTATGCTCAAGGACTCGTCGGGGACCAATGTAGATTCATCGACGGTTCGGTAAACGCCGGTTCCCTGGCAGAGCGGACAGGCGCCGTCCGAGTTGAAGGCCATAGCCTCGGCGCCGGGTCCGTAAAACTCTTCTCCGCATACCGAACATTTGGTCGGCAGCATAAGCGCAACGTCCATGCTCGGCGGACAGGGATGCCCGTTCGGGCAGCAATGGCTGCCCAGACGCGAAAACAGCAGACGCAGACTGTTCAGGAGCTCCGACGACGTGCCGAAAGTGCTGCGGATTCCGGGAATTCCCGGCCGCTGATGCAGCGCCAGAGCGGCGGGGACATGACGAATTTCGTCAACGTCGGCTTTGCCGGTCTGGGAAATCCTGCGCCGCGTATAGGTGGATAATGCCTCCAAATATCGGCGGGATCCCTCGGCATACAAAACGCCCAGCGCCAGCGACGATTTTCCGGAGCCCGATACCCCCGCTACAGCCGTCAGCTTTCCCAGCGGAATATTAACGTCAATGTTTTTGAGATTATGTACCCTTGCCCCGCGTATGATTATTTCCCGGGGCGGCAGTTTCTTATCGGACATAGCTTTCATCGTTTCCCGCTGCTGTATTTAGTTATTATAAAGAAGATTGTATATTGGCGCAATTAAACTTTTGCGGCTCGTCTCCGGAGTTCAGCCCTTTTCTTCAACGTCCATTCCGTTTATTATCTGCTCAAACATGCGGCTGCGGGTTATCATGCCAATGAATTTATGAGAATAACCGCCTTCCAAAACCGGCAGAACGCCGATTCTGCAGCGGCGCATGATATAAACCGCCGTAGCCAGCGAATCATTTTCGGAAACATAGCCTATATCGTCGCGCATAATTTCCCGCACGCAGACCTGCCCGGGATTGAGCTTTTCTTTTTCAATTCTCAAACGCCAATAGACGATATCCTTGCGATCCAACTGACCGTAATAGCGGCCCTCTTTATCGACAATCGGCAGAACCGCAAAACCGTTTTCACCGAAGGTCTTAATAGCATCTTCTACGCTGCAATCAGTATCTATGGTATGCCAGTCCGTTTCCATAAGCTCCTTGACCTTAGCCGCGCGCAGATAAGCGGAGCCGTCTTCGCCGTCATGCATGGAAACTACTTCCCTGCTGAGCTTTAAGGTGTAAAGAGATTCGCTGTCTATGGCCGACGCTGTCAGAACCGCCGAAACCGAGGCCAGCAGCAGCGGCAGAAACATGTGATAAGCGGAGGTAATTTCAAAAAGCAAAAAGACCGAGGTTATCGGAGCCCTGGAGGCCGCGGCGAAAACCGCGGACATGCCCACCAGAGCATAGCCTCCGGAAAGACATACCGAACCGGGGAAAACCAGCTGCATCAGCTCGCCGTAAAAGCCTCCCATAGCCGCTCCCGTAAACAACGCCGGCGCTAAATCGCCTCCGGAACCGCCGGAGCCCAAAGTCAGAGAGGTGCCTAAGATCTTTAAAACCACCAGGATCCCCAAAAGGGCCAGACTGAATTGACAGTTTAAAATTTGCTCGACAATATTGAAGCCGCCGCCCATAATATGCGGATAAAATATCGCCGCCAGGCCGCACAGCAAGCCTCCCAGAGCCGGCTTAATCCAGCTCGGAAGCGCAAGCGCGGCAAAACGCTTTTCTGTCCAGGCAATGCTCCTGGTAAATAAAACTCCCACGAATCCGGCGGCGATACCTAAACCGACAAACAAAAGCAGCTCAGAGTAGTTATTTATTATATATACCGGCAAAGTGAATTCGTCTCTGTCGCCGGTCAGAATGCGGGTCAAAACGCAGGAAGCCGCCGAGCTTATAACCACAACGCTGAAGGCATGACAGTTGAAACGGCCCAAGATAATCTCTAATGCAAAGAAAACACCTGCCAGCGGTGCATTAAAAGCAGAGGCTATGCCTGCAGCCACACCGCAGGCCAGCATCAAAACCCTATTGCGGCCAGACAGTTTTAACAGCTGAGCGAATTTAGATCCCAAGGAAGCGCCGATCTGAACAATGGGACCTTCCTTGCCCGCCGAACCTCCGCTGCCGATGGTCAGAGCCGATAAAACCATGCGGAGAAAAGAAAGGCGTCCCTGAATCAATCCCTGATTCTTAAATACGCTGGTTATAACTCCGGGAATGCTTCCCCCTTTGAGATCTCTGGCCAGAAAATAGCTCAGCACGCCTACCAGAAGGCCGCCCAGAGCAATGGAAGCGGGAATGCGCCAGCCTGTCAGTTCACCGAAAATGAAAAGCATTCCCTGACTGACCGCCTCTATCATGAGCTTGAAGAGTATGGCAGCCAAAGCCGTGATTATACCGACGCACAGCGCTTCCGTAAACTCATAGAACAAAATGCGGTAATTGATAAAATATCGATACCAGGAAATGCCTCCGCCCGCCGTTTCCGGTTCTCTGTCTTTATTCGCCTCCGCCATATTTCTTACGCCCGCCTAGTCTGCCGCTCAAAACTTTCGTATACTCATAAGCGGTTATTTACTGCTTTTTATAGACGGCTCGGCCTATTTTGAGTTCCTTATCGTCGAACTTAAAGAAATAGAGAATCACGCACATGAACATTGTATATAAGAATACTTCCACCACGGTCGTGATAATTAAAATCATGATATAGACCTTTTTATCGTCATTGGAGAGCTGTCTTTCTCTTTCTAATACCTGCTCCTTGGTCAAACGGCCTTCATAAACGGTTTCCAAATTGGAATCGTCATCAGCAATAAGCTGACCTTCGCTCTGGACTCCGACAAAGGTCATTTCTCTGTCAGAATCGGCAAGCTTATATACGAGCTTTCTTTTGGAGGAAAGCTTATGCACCGATTCTGATTTTTTCGGCATTTTAGCGATTATAGAGCTGTCGAGCTCAAATTCGCCCAAATTGGCTTTCCCGACAAAAAGCTCCGAGCTGCCCGGGACTGTGCTCCAGTATTTAGTATTCCTTCTGCCCTTGAGCTTTTCCAGATGCTCCAAGTGGCGCTCTACGGAAATGCTTTTGAATCTGCGGTTGTACTGCTTATCCACAGCCGTTTCCGTAATGGCGATATTGCCGCCCGCAATCACCGTTTTGCCTTCATTCTCATCCTTTAGAACCGGAGTCTGAAGATAAACAGCCTCGTTCAGTATCTCTTCATAATTTTTGCCGCGTTCCTTGCTGAACCCCATAACGCAATATACCGCTACTGACAGCCATATTACTGCAAATACCGCAGAAACTAAATATACTAATACCTTTTTCATAAAACGTAACTTCCCTGAACAAAATATCGGGCGCACTGCGCCCTGTAAATAATCAGTACGAAGCTATTCCCGAGCGTCTGCGCTCTAAGCTCAGCTTATATTCATCCCAGTCCGGAATAATCCGGGCCGTTCCCGATTCGACAGCCGCCTTGGCCGCCGCCAGCGAGCAATGCGCCAAAAGTCTGGCGTCCAACGGCTTGGGCAGAATATACCTCGGTCCGAAGCAAAGCTCCTTTAAACCGTAAGCCCGCAGGACCTCTTCGGGCACGGGAAGACGGGCCAGTTCTGCCAGCGCTCTGCAAACCGCCTTCTTCATAGTTTCATTGATACATCTGGCCCTTACATCCAGCGCGCCTCTGAAAATGTACGGAAAAGCCAAAACATTATTGATTTGATTAGGATAATCCGAGCGTCCGGTTCCGATAATGATATCAGGCCTGGAAGCGATACCGTCCTCATAGCTAATCTCTCCCACGGGATTAGCCAATGGCAAAACCAGCGGGTCGCGGTTCATTGAGCGCACCATATCCTTGGAGACCAGATTGGCGGCAGAAACTCCCAGAAACACATCCGCTCCCTGCATGGCCTCGGCCAGGGTCCGTTCTTCGGTATCGGCGGCAAAGGGAAATTTATAGGCTTCGGTATCGGGCCGTCCCTTATAAATAACGCCGACAGGATCGATCATACGCAGATTTTCCGGCTTAAGGCCAAGAGAAAAGAGCATTCTGCAGCAGGCCGTTCCCGCAGCGCCCGCGCCCAGACAGACCAGCTTAATATCCTCAATGGATTTTCCCGCCAAAAAAAGACCGTTTAATACCGCAGCTCCCACAACGACCGCCGTGCCGTGCTGATCGTCGTGAAATACGGGAATATCCACTCTTTTGCTCAGTTCTTCCTGAACGTAAAAACATTCGGGCGCCTTGATATCCTCTAAGTTTATGCCGCCGAAGGTAGGAGCGATACAGGCGGCCGCCTCTACGAGCTTTTCGGGATCGGAGGCGTCGGCTTCAATATCAAAGACGTCGATATCGGCAAATTTTTTAAACAGAACCGCCTTGCCCTCCATGACCGGCTTGGAAGCCAGGGCCCCTTGATCGCCAAGGCCCAGAATGGCGCTTCCGTTGGACAAAACCGCTATCAAATTGCCTTTATTGGTATATTTATACACCGAATCCTTATCTTCAATAATGTCCCTGACAGGCTGAGCCACTCCCGGCGTATAAGCCAGGCTGAGATCGTCCTGATTTCTCAAAGGTTTAGTAGGCACGACCGATAATTTCCCGGGCACGCCGCCCATACAATGGTAATCTCTGGCTCGTTGATAAATATCAGTCATGTTCTTTAATCCTTTCGGGAGTTCAAGCCGCAGTATACGCAGATTTAACTAATATTCCCGCATTAGCAGAATAAATAACGGGTTCTCTCATTGATAATTATATTGCAGATAAAAAATTTATGTACGCTCCGAGACATGCATAACGCTCAATTATGTAAAAAAAATGTTAATATTGCCTAAAAATACTCCGCAAACCGCATAGAAAATCTATAAAAAGAAGGAAAGTAACTTCAGATATATTGAACATATAAAGCTGATTTTTTATTACATTTGAGACAGCTCTTAAAGGTTGAAAGCAAAGTGGTACCTGATAAAATAGATATATATAAAATATCACAGGAAATAGGCCGCGGACCTTCTTCTCAGGTTTTTCGAGCTATAAATACTCAAAACGACAAAATCGTAGCCCTAAAGGTGCTTGCGCCGAATTTAGGCGAAAATGTCGGCGTTCTGACTGAGCTCAGCCGCAGAGTTGTGCTTTGCTCCAATCTGGAACATCAGAATATTGCCAAGGTTTTCGATATAGGCGAGGAAACCGGTTATCACTACATCGCTTCCGAACTTATAAACGGCGTTTCCTTACGGGAATTGGTGCAGCATTATAAAAGCTTTACCGTTGAAAATGCCTGCAGGATAATCCAGGCTGTAGCTAACGGCCTGCATTATGCTCACAAACAGAACGTAAAACACGGAAATCTCATCCCCGATAACATATTGATAGAAAAGCAGACCGGACGCGTAGTAATAACCGATTTCGGCATATCAGAGATTTTGGCTGACTGCAATCAGCGGTTAGCCAACGATCCGAATCGGATAGGCTTTAGAGCTCCGGAAGCTTTAAACCAAGCGGAAGCCAATAATAACAGCGATGTCTTCTCCCTGGGAGCAGTGCTTTATTATATGCTTACCGGCGAATGTCCGTCCGGCAGCTTAGTGTCTGCATCTTCTGCGGACGCTCTGCCGACTATTCCCAAGCTGCGTTCTCTTATACCTTCGCTGCCCATTTGGCTGGAAACCCTGATGGCGCGCACTATGATGCCCGAACCTTCAAAACGAAACGTCAGCGCCAATGACGTTGCCGAAGAAGTAGAAGTCGGATTAGAATCTGATAATGATAAAAACGGAGTAGCACCCATGCCTATAAATCCCCCTCCTTTTGATCAACAAAACTTCTCTGATGAACCGGAAGATTTTTCAGGAACTTCTACAAATATGCGCCTGCTGCGCTCTAAAACAGCAGGCGGCACACTCGGTATGCTCATGCGCAAGCGCAACACATCGTCAAGTATCGACGCTTCGGTACAGGATGCGGAAAAGCGCCTGCTAGGTTTGGATTTCAACGAAAAAGGCAAGAACGAAAAGAATTCTCCAGCCGCTCAGAATCGCTCTGCTCAAAGAAATTCCGGTCTCGCCGACGAACGCAGTCAAGGCGTGGATATTGGCAAAAAGCCCCCGCAGAAGCAGCCTCTCAGTATAAAGAAAAAGAATATTCCCGCTCCGGAGCCCAAAGCTCCCCCTTACCCTGCCGAAGATGAAAATATAGAGCCGCCGGAGCTGCAGAACAATATTCAGGAACCGCCCATGCCAGCCAATAACGATTACAACCGCCCTTCTCAGCGCACTTCTCCCGGAACGCGCAACCGCAATTTAGCCGTCGGCGCCCGTCAGTCCAGACGCTCATCCATGAACGCGCCCGTTCCCGAAAATAATTTCAGAGGCAATCCCAACGAAGGCTTTAACGAATACGGACAGCCTCCCTATGACGATCAGATGCCTCCTTACGACGATATGCCTCCGTATGATATGCCTCCTTACGGAGATCAGCCTCCTTATGACGACATGCCTCCCTATGACATGCAGTCTCCCTATGAAGATCCCTACGGTCAGCAGGGCGGTTATCCTGAAGCTCCGCCGCCGCCTTCGCGCAGCAGAAGGCCTTCCATGAACTACGATCCCGACGATCCTCAGCCGGTTCCGGTTCCGCTTACCGGCGGGTTCGCTCAGGGCAATATGGAGCCCGGTCCTATGGGTATGCCTCCTGAACCCGGTCCCGACGCTCAAGGCGGCATTCGCCCCATGGGCTTCCCTGACGGCCGCGGCCAAAGTCAGAGAGCCAGCTACGGAGGAAATTCCAACCAGCTCAACGTTGAAAACAGACGTCAGTCGGGTCTAGGAGAGCCTGTAAATACCAATCAGTTCTTCTCCGGCGATTCTTCCATGGACGGTTCTTCGTCCATGAGCGTGCGCAAGAGCGGCATGATGGGCGACAGCGTAATCAATCCCTCCGAGCAGCCGGGCGGCGGCAATCCCTCCTTCCCCGGCGGAGCTCCGTCGGCGGCCAATAACCGCTTTACCATGGACGGCCCCGGCACAGTGCGCGTCGAGCAGCAGACTCAGAAGAACAAAGGAGGAAATTCCGGCAATACCGGCATGGTAATCGCAGCCGTTATCATGCTCATTGCTTTATGCGGAGGCGCTTACTGGTATTTCTTCATGCCCAAAGGCACGGTCAATATCGAGCTCAATACTCCTACGGCCGTAGCTCAGATTAAAGACGGCGACAAACTGATCAGCAAAGCCAACATTACCGACGGCAAAGCAAAACTTAAAGCTCATTTAGGCAAAGAATTTACCTTATATATTGTCGCGGACGGATATAAGGATTATCAGGAAAACATGACCATTCAGCCCGGCAGCAAGGAAATGAATCTGCCGATTGAGTTGGAAGGAGCGCCGGCCGCCCTTTCCGTCAACATCACCAATCAGAAGCTGGCCTCTCAGCCTCAGGTTAAGATCCTCTCGGGCGATAAGATCATACCCAAAGGTCAGGCTCTGGCTATAGGCGGTTCGGCTAAGTTCGAGGTGCCTACCAACCAAAACCTCACCTTAGTTATAAACGCTCCCGGCTTTGCCAAATTCAAGCAGAATTTCACGGTTCTGCCCAGCGAACGCAATAAGGATTTAGAGGTAAGCCTGAAGCGAGATAAAGGTACGGTACGCGTCAGCTTAAAGGGCGACGAGCTCTTTACCAGCAAATGCTCTGTAGTTTTGATGCAGAACGGAGCCAAGGTTGACGGTTCTGTAATGAACAACTCCAACAACTTCGAAAAGACCTTTGAAATAGCGCTCGGAAAGGACTATGTTGTCAAGGCTTCTTCCGATATTCACGCTCCCGTTCAGCAGAACGTAAAGGTCAGCGCCGATAAACCGGACGCAGACATTTTCTTAGTAATGAAGCCCATGCCTATCCTCAACGTATTTACCAGCTCCTACGCAAATGTTTACGTTGACGGCGTCAGCAGAGGCAAAGCTGATAAAAACGGAAGCTTGAGGATCGCCTCCGGCCTGACCATAGGCAAGCTGCATAAGGTCACCTGCAAGCGCGACGGCTACAAAGACAATTCTTCCAAATTTGTGGCAAAGGCCGGCGATAACCGCGTCGATGTAAACTTAGAGCTGATCCCCGTGCCCGTCAAGCCCACCTATGTTTACGAAGATCATACTCCCAAGCAGAGCTATGATTATTATCCCAGCGGCGGAGGCGCCAGCAGCGGCTACGGCAGCGGCAACGCTTATGACGACGGAACCAGCAGCTATTCCGGCGGCGGTTCGGGCAGTTATTCCGGCGGCGGCAGAAGCTCCTCCGGCGGTTCCTCCGGCGGATCTTCAGGCGGTTCGTCCAGCGGTTCCTCCAACGATTGGGGCAGCATAAGCGGCGGACAGTAATCTGCAGATGAGTTTACTGGTAGTTGCGACAAATCCGACCGTCGATCGTCTGGTTTCGGTTCCCGTACTCAGGCCGCATCATGTTCACCGTGCCGAAAGCTTATGCTTAAGCGCAGGCGGCAAGGGACTCAATGTCGGCAGAGCGGCCGAAACCTTAGGTATTGAAGCTCTGACGGTCGGTTTTGTCGGCGGTTATTCCGGCAAGCTTTTATGTGAGCTGGCGAAAGCCGAAGGACTCAATACCTCCTGGCTGGAGCTTGACAGCATTGAAACAAAAATGAGTCACCTCCTGCAGCACCGGGACGGAGACACTACCGTTATAAACGAACCGGGACCTTCTCTGCGCCAGGATCAGGTTCAGGCTTTTATCCGCTTTGTCGCTGACGAAAGCAAGCGCCGTCAGGCGGCAGTTTTTGCAGGAAGCGTACCGCCGGGATTTGCCGCGGAGGATTATCTGCAGCTGTGCAGAGCCGTAAAAGCCAGCGTTCCCCATGTTCTTATAGACACGCCGGGAAAAACCTTAAAGGCTATAATCGGCTCTCCGCGCGGCTTCTGCATCAAGGTCAACCGCGAAGAACTCAGCGAGGCTCTGTCAAAGGATTTGCCCGACGATCGTTCCGTCGTGCAGGCCTGCCGGGACCTGCTCGGTCAAGGCGCGGATACGGTCTGCGTAACCCTCGGCAAGGACGGCGCCATAGCCTGCAGCGCCGAAACTGGATATAAGGCCTGCTGCCATTCCGTGTATGCTGTAAGCTCTGTAGGCAGCGGCGACTCCTTTACCGCCGGTCTGATCCTGCATAAACTGAACAAGCTCCCCATCTCACAGGCGCTGTGCTGGGCCTGCGCCTGCGGAGCCGCCAATACGCTGACTGAATATCCGGCAAAATTTGCTTTGGATAAAGTTAAGGAAATACTGCCCTCCGTAAGCTTAGAGAAGCTTTACTGAACGTATCGGGGGGCCGGGCGACGGTCGGCAGGCAAGCAAAAATTGGCTTTCAGCAAGCTTATTTATAAGCTAATGCTGGCATTTTGGGCACCAGGTTGACGTGCGCCCGCCGACAGAGGCCTTATTGAGCGTCTCTCCGCAATGCAGACAGTTTTTGCCGCCGCGTCCGTATACTTTGAGGCTGCTGACATTTTCGCCCTTATTGCCGTCGGCGTCTCGGTAATCGGAAAAGGTAGTGCCGCGGTTGTCTATCGAGCTCTGCAGAATAGGCTTAACCGCCGAATAGATACGCTCAAGCTCTTCATCGCTTAAAGAATCGGCCGGACGCAAAGGCTGAATTTTAGCGGCAAACAGCACCTCGTCGGCATAAATATTTCCCAGGCCGCATATTATTGACTGATCTAAAAGCGCGGTCTTTACAGCTCTGGAGGTCCTGCGCAGAGCCTCCCGCAGATTTTCTAAGGTATAATCGCAGCGAAAAGGATCGGGCCCCAAACTCTTCAGTTCGGGAGAAGCGTCTAAGTCTCCGTTGGCATAAAGATACCAGCGTCCGAATTTGCGGATATCGCGGTAGCATAAAGAAGTTCCGTCCTCATGCGCGATTATTATGTGGGTGTGCTTATCGGGAGAATATTGGCTTTCGTTTCTCTGCAGACCGGTAACGGGATGAATTTTGAATTCGTTATGATCGGGAAGCTCGGGATCGCGGAAGGTCAGCTGTCCGGTCATTCCCAGGCGCACCAGAAGCGAATGACGCTCGCATTTTATGATTAAGATTTTGCCTAAACGGTCCAAATCGGCATAGCTCTGCCCGCTTAACGAACGCTCCAGGTCTGCGGCGCTGCAGTTGATTAAAAGCTTAGGACATTTTATCTCGATACCGGCAATTTTTCTGCCGGGCAGATATTTAAGCAGACCGCGTCTGATAGTTTCAACTTCCGGCAATTCAGGCATTCTCTTCTTCCCTCTCAAGGCAACAGGCAGTTCCTTTGCCGAAGGCTCAGGATGACGGCGCAAACAGGTTTTATATGCTCTTATAAATGACCGCCGCTTTTATGAGCTCGCCGATATCGGCCAGACTGCGGATGCGGCAGAGACGGTTCATTATAAACTTTGGGCGCATGTAAAACCTGGTATAAGCCTCTTTCAGCATTTTGTGCAGCTTGGCTTCGTCCCAGAGCTCGGTTTCCAGAACCGGGAAATCCAGGCGCTTCTGCTGCAGCAGCGTATATTTTTTCCAGTAATCGGGGTCAACCAGGCCCAGCTCCACACACTCATTGAAAAGAGCGGTCGCCGGCAGCGGCGTGGTAATAGAAAATGAAGCGTAATCGAGATTGAGATCGCATGCCATATTGACGGTATCGTTAAAGGTCTGCATATTTTCTCCCAGATAGCCGATCATAAACTAGCCGCGGGTTTCAAAACCGTATTTTTTG
>JAFTAM010000072.1 GCA_017458675.1 bacterium | reverse complement strand
TTCTCCGCAGGTCGTGGTAATAGCTCACGGCGTTGATAAAACGTCTTGCAAAGTCCTTGAAGCTCTTTCCGGACCATTTATCTTCAAGCAGCGCTTCCGTTAAAAGGTCCGAAAACTTGTCAAAACTACCTTCCGCCTTGGCGAAAAGTTTTGCGCAGGCGCCCTTAATCAAATAGCCTAAAAATTCATTTTCAATACTCTTAATTCTAGGATTTCGGCCTCTGCCGTAAACAGAAGCTGCAGCGGCTTCTTGTATGCGTTCAGCTACTGCGCTGTAAATCGTAGCGGCAATCTCCACCTGCTCTTCAGAATCCTTGCGTTTATTTTTCCCCATATTATCCTCCGCTTTCTTATCACTCATCGCCCTGCGTAGTTGTCCCGCAGAATCATACTGTCTATTTCCTCCGATCTGCGCTTCCATTCCGGCCTCTCCCGCTGCTCTGTGTATTTTGCGGCCCGTCCCTTGGCCAGCTTAACCGGATAGTGTTCGGCGTTTACTTTCATTTTGGCGGCCAGAGCCTTGGCCAAATCGATATTTAAAACATCGGCCAGGCTCAGCAGATAGGAAAGCACGTCGGCCATTTCATCGGCGAAGCTGTGATCGCCGGCTTTAATGGACGCAGCGATTTCTTCGTTGGTCTTGAAGCGGCAGAGCTCCAGAACCTCGGCGGCTTCTACCGCTATAGCCACCGCCAAATCTTTGGGATTGTGAAACGGCTTCCAGTTTCGGACGTCCCTGAAAGCCGCAGCAGCCTGACGCAGCCGATCCACGGAGACAATGGCGTCTCCCGCTTCCAGATAAGCGCGCCGCTTCTCCGCCTCGGTTATTTTTTCTTCCCTGTCCGCATTCTGTATTTCAGAATCTTTGCGTTCACTGTTTTCCATTGTTTCTCAACGCCTTTCTGCGCTTGTATTCTTCTATTTCGGCCAGGCAGCGGGCTTTGATATCGGAAGGAGCCTCGGAGCCGCCTGCAGCAGCTTGGGCTCGATTTCTTCCAGAGCGGCGGCGGAGGCGCTCTCGGGATTGCTCAGCACTTCTCTGACGGCTTTGTTCAGAGCCAGCTGCATATTGGTGCAGCCGTGCAGTTCCTTGGCGCTCATCTCCTGCAGCGTGAAGGGCAGGCCTTCGATTTCCACGGTCTGGGTGCTTTTCTCAAGAATGAAAAAAGAGTTTAAGGAAGCAATTCAAGCTGTTTCCAGACATCGCAAATACTTCCTCAAACCCTGAGAGCAGAAAAAAAATAATCTGTTATGAAAAAAGAGCCTCCTGCCTCACGGAAAGAAGCTCGCTGAAAGGATACAATAAATATGAATAAAAATCAACCCATTATCGCTCACTGTAGATAAGACAAGCAAAAGCAAGCTTTCAGCAGATACGCTGAATAAAGGTTTTCTTTGACATATACGCAGAGATTCGAGCGAAGCAAGCGCAAAGCGGCAACGACAAAGAAAACCGACTCAGCGAAAACATTCCTGAAAAATTCTTCGCTGGCTCAGCATGACACAAAGTACATCAGAACTGTGCCGAGGCCGCTATTCAGCTTCTTCAGCCTGGCCGTTGTCAAGCCCGAAACGCAGTCCCTGAGTCTCGGTCAGCTTTTTAAACAGCTTTAAGAAGGGAACGGGATTGAGCTGATCCGGAACGACCGAGCAGCCGCCTTCGCCGGAAGCGGAAATGGTCTCTTTCGAATCGTAAAGAACATAAAGATCAAAGCTGCAGCCCAAGGCGGTATTGCGCTTATGCCAACCGTTGATTTTGGCCAGCTTCTGCTCTTCGATGAGCTTCTGAACCTCATCCAGGGCTTCCGCCGGAGTCTCGGTCTTTACGGAAAACTTTTCGTTCGAGCTGCTGCGGAAATCAGCCGTCAGTTCAGCCTTGCCGCTCTCGGTTCGGCGCAGGGAAAGCTCATAAAAGCCTTCCTCAAGACCGGCCTCTTCCATCTCGGAATAGCCGGCGCACTCAAGCTCATATCTGAATTCGGAAATATTCCGGCTCTTAATCTCTTTAGAGGCCTCCCGGCTGCTGTTATCCGTGGTACCGCCGTCAATTACCTCGGGCTCGGGAATATCCAGCCCCGAATTGGCCGCTTCAGCGGAATTTCTGTAAATCATAAAACCGACGCCTCCGGCTGTAAGTGCAGCTATCAGCAGCAGCGCCGCAGCTTTCATTTTCATGCGCTTATCTCCCCTCTATTTGCAGACAAATTCAAAACCCTTGGATACCGCCAATTCCTTAAAGAGCTTTACAAACGTAAAGGAGCCCAGATTATGGGGAACAACGGAGCAGCCGCCCTCTCCGCCGGCCGTAAGCTTCTCCTGAGAATCGTAAACAACGCTTAAGTTAAAGCTGCAGCCTAAAGCTGAATTGCGCTTGTACCAGCCGTTAATTTCGGCCAGCTTCTGGTCGTCGATAATCTTCTGGAGACGGTCCAGCGCTTCGGCCGGCACTTCGGTCTTGATATCCAAGATTCTTTGGCAAGGATCGGTGCATTTAACCGACATCTCTGCCTTTTCTCCGTCAATTCTGCGCATCTGCAGCTCGTAGCGGCCGCTGGGCAGCGGATCGTCGCCCATAGAAACAGCGCTGGAACCGTCAAAGCGAAAGCGGAAGTCTTCTATTTTCTTGCTCTTGATAACCTTGGGAGCATCAGTATTAGTGTAATCTTCGGTTCCGCCGCAGACAGGCGGACCGGGCTGAAATGGGGGAATGTTTGCTAAGATATCTGCAAAAGCTTTGTTGTCGGACAGCATATAAACGGCGCCTCCTATCAAAATGATGGCCGATAAGGTTATATATAAAATCTTCATATTCATATTACCAGCCTCTGCTTTCGAAAGCTGAATCGCGATGCGTCTCTTTCCTGGGTTTAGCCTCGGAATGAGGACGCTTGATGCCTAAGGTCTTCAAAGCCTGAAGGACGCTTTCCACCGGAATTAAATGCAAAACTTCCTCAGTTTTCTGTTTTGTTTTTTCCTTTTTAATAACCTGCTCCGTTTTCGTTTCAGGCTCTTTATCGGAGATTTTTTCGGATTCAGCAGCCTTGACAAAAGCGGAATTAGCCTGCAGAAAACTCTGGGGATCGTCCCATTCGCCTCCCAGCGGCGGCCCCAATTCCAAAGCTCCTATAGGATCTTCCTTGGCCTTTAAGGCTTCGCGGGCCGAGTTGACAATTTTATCGAATTTCTCGCCCTTGCCGGCAGTTTTTACAAAAGGCAGACTGCTCTTTAAGGCCCGGGCCGGCACTATACAATATTTGAAACCCAATTTATGGAGTTCTTTCAGGCGCATATCCAGACCGCTGACCGCTCTGACCTCTCCGCCTAAACCGACCTCTCCCAAAGCCGCCCAGTCTCCGGGAATAAGCTGATTGGTGCGGGCCGCCGCAACGGCCAGCAGCAGCGGCAGATCCAGGGCGGGTTCGTTCAGACGCATGCCGCCGGCCGCATTGACATAGACGTCGCATTTTGAGAGACCCAAGTTAGGAGATTTCTTCTGAAGAACCGCCAGGAGCAAATTCAAGCGGTTTCCGTCCACGCCCACCGATCTGCGGGTAGGCGGCGCGCCCATTTCCGCGGCATAGCTGTCGCTGACCAAAGCCTGAATTTCCACCAGAACCGGACGCGTGCCCTCCAGCGAGGGAAAGATCAGCGAGCCGGTAATGTCCTGGGAGCGCTGGGACAAGAAAAAGGCCGAAGCGTCGGGAATCGGCGTAAGTCCCTCTGCTTCCATGGCAAAAAAGCCGGTCTCCTGAGTGGAGCCGAAGCGGTTCTTGACAGCGCGCAGAGCCCGGACGTTGTGAAGGCCGTAAGCCTCGAAGCTCAGAACCGTATCGACCAGATGCTCCAAAATGCGCGGCCCGGCCAGCTCGCCGCCCTTGGTGATGTGGCCGACCAGAATCACGGAGACGCCGGTATTTTTGGCCAGACGCATCAGAGAGGCCGCGCATTCGCGCACCTGAGTGAGGCTTCCCGGAGCGGATTCGAGATCGGACCTGAACATAGTCTGAATGGAGTCGATAATGACCAGCTTGGGCAGCAGCTTATTTATTAAAGCTTCAGTCACTTCCAGAGAGGTTTCGGAAAAGATGGTAATGCCGCCCGCCTTAACTCCCAGCCTGTCGGCCCGGATCTTGATTTGGCGGGGCGATTCTTCGCCGCTCACATAGAGAACCGGCTCCTTTTCGCTGCCGATAAAGCCGGCCGCCTGCAGCAGAAGCGTCGATTTTCCTATGCCCGGCGCTCCGCCCACCAGAACCACCGAACCGCGCACCAGACCGCCGCCCAACACCTGATCGAGTTCGGCCAGTCCCGTAGAAAAGCGGTGATCCTCGGTGGTCTTAACTTCGCTCAGACGCACCGGCTTGGAACCGGAACTGAGATTGAGCGTCATGCCCATAGACTTGCGGTTGTCGGCGGGAGCTGCCTCGACTTCCTCATTAAGTGAATTCCAGGCTTCGCATTCGCCGCACTTCCCCTGCCAGCGCGGAAACTTAGCCCCGCATTCCTTACATACATAGACCGTGCGCAGTTTTGCCATGTCTTTACTCTTTCAGACCTCCGAAAATCGGCGAATTTGTCAGCACACGCCGCCCCATAAAGCGGCAAGAACAGCCGCTGATACTTATTCAGCATATTGCCGCAATTATCTTCTTCCGCGGCCCCCTTGCGCTTAACTGATGCTTTGCCGACAGCTGCGCCTCTTATCTTACAAGATGCAGATATATAATACTTCCGATATTATCAACAGCGACCACATGCTCAAAATTTGCGTCCATATCAACAATATTCTCAAGCTGACGCACCTGTTTTCCATTCATATCCACATATGTTTCATAATCGGGAAACAACAGAGTTCCGCCATTAGTAAGGGCAGTCACTGCAGGATAAAAACCGCAGCAAACTTTTTTAATATCAGTCAGACTGTTAATCCATCTTTGGACGTCATCACGGCAGTTTCTGAAGCCGCTGCACACTATTTCTTTAACGTTTACGGTACCGTCTTCAAAAAGCGCAGCGCAAAAATGATTGCAATAATAAGCGCCAAAAGCATCAATCTGAACAATACGCTTATCCGTATCGAAAAGCAGCTCGCTTCCCTCTCCGTCCCAGCTTGTTGCTGACAGCTTTCCGTCATCAGTTAAGCCGAATGCACATTCAAAGGTCAGAGCGATCTGCCTGATATTCTGCCATTCTCTGACGGCTTTGCTGTAATCTTTTATCTCCCAAGCATTGCCTATGGCGGCTTCATATACGCTGCCGTCATTCCTGATTATCGCTGAATGAGCTTCACAGGCGGCAATACATTCAGCGCCATGCCAAAGCGTGCCCTCGCATTCTTCGCCGCTGAAAGCAACATCTCCGTATTTGTCCAAAACCATTATATGCTTGAAGCCAGCCGCAATATCAATAATATTGCTGAATTCACGCATAGGAGACATACTGTATCTGTACCCGGCAGAATTATCAATTTCAGCTTTCCAAACCTCGCCGTTACTCTTTAAAACAATAAAAAAATTTCGGCCTATAGCTACTTTTTTAACAGACAGTTTTGGGTTTGTACTGTTCGTTTCCAATGTCAAAATGCCTCCAATACAGTATTTAACATGATCTTAATTATCGTCAAATTGCGCCAGAGAACCCAAAATGTATTCCAGCGCTTCCGTATATTTTACGAAACCGTCCCGGCGGGCCAGAACTCCGCTGTCGCTGTGCATAGGACCGCACACGGGCAGACAAAAGCTGAAGCACTGCAGGTCAAATTCATCATAGTCCCACGACTCGTCGCATTCGGCTTCTATGAGAATGACGCGCTCATTTTTGATATATGAGGGTACATTTTCGACATCTTCAGGGACAAAATACCAGCTTGCAGGAAGCTTTTCCGCGCTCTCAATAACATGTCTGCCTAAAGGATCGCTCCAGAAATTGTTTTCCACGGTAAAATCGGCCTGCTGCTCCCAGCCCTGATCGGTGACGTCCAAAACGGCCGCCGCCGCAATCTTCTGTTTAAGGCCTTGCAAATATCTGCAGACCTGTTTCGCCCCTCGGCTTTCCTCCTCTTCATCGCCGGTAAAAGCCACGACGACGTTGTCGGGAAGCCTGTCATTCAGCATGAGCTGCAGAATGGCGGCGTTGGTAATGCAGTTATCGTAAGTTCCCAGCATCAAACCGTTCTCTTCAAACTTAGTAAAGCAGGAGCTGATATTCTTATGGCAGTCTATGTGAGACGATACCAGAATAACAGGCTTGTCAATCTCTTTCAGCGGCTTGGCCGCAAAAAGATGAAAGATCCCCTGAGCGTTGACGCGCCGCCAGCGGCTGTTCCACAGCAGAGCGTTTATCTTATCTATTCTGTCGGTAATTTCAAAGCGTCTGCCGTTATCCCGGTTCAAAAGCATAATATCCGAAAGCGTCCGCATAAGCTGCATATCGACGTCCTGCGCCGAATTCATTATAGCCGTCCTCCGTCCCGTCTTTTCTTACGGCTGAATTATAACTCAGCGGCCAAGAAAAAATCAGGAAATAATCTGTAAATTGACAAAAAAAAGAGCCTGCCGGACGGCAGACTCGACTTTGAGCGGCAGCTCTGTTTCATCCTTTTTTGAGAATCTCTAAATCCTGTTTAAGAAACAAGAAACTATCCGCCCCGCTCCCATGCTTCCTTTTTGAGAATTTCTAAAGCCTCTTTAAAAGATTCTATAAAAATTTCCTTTGTAATAATCGGAATAGCAATGCCGTCGTCATCATACTCGTATTCAAACTTAAAGAATTTACTGTATTGACCGGCGGCCTCCGAAGGCTCCGATGAATCGGCAAAAGCGCCGCCTCAAGCCTGAGCGCCGCACTGTAAAAGAAAACAGACGCCATTTTTTTCCTTAATGACGTCTGTTTTGCTTCTTGCCTTCTTCTCTTCGCCAGATAACTGCAAAAGTTTTACTTATCCTTTACTCTCTCCTGATTATGGGCCGCTGCTCTGCGCGCTTCGGCAGCGTGCTCCGTAAACTAATTGCTTGTTTGTCCGTTATTATCACCATCCGTATTATAAGTACCGTTATTCGCGCTATAACAGTTCAGACAACATTCATCTGTGATATTCGCAGTTTTCATTACCCTTCGATGATTTTGCAGGTTATGGCAGGCAAGCTTTTGTTTTATCTTTCCTATCCTGATCAGAGTATAGCACGGCTGAAAGCATTGCGCAAGAGCTTTTTCCCGCATTTTTATATTTTCACATACAATGTTGCTGTATTCGGATTAATATTGAGTATTCAATATTCATAAGGGGCGGCGGAAGCCGGACGCGTCAACAGGCCAAGGCCGATCCCGGGTCGGCGGACTCGGGTCTCGGGGTAACAAAAAGCTAATAACGGCCGGCTATAACCCAGATTTCATCCGTTTTGCTGCAGCCGCTTTCCAGGACGGCCCGATTGAAGGCATTGCGGTCGGTGTAGCATACGCCTCGGAAGGTTATGCGCTTTAAATCCAGGCAGCCTTCAAAAGCCCTGTAGCCGATTTTTGTGACGCTGTCGGGAATAACGATCTCCCGCAGATATCGGCAGTCGGCAAAAGCGAACACACCCACAGAGGTTAGGCCTTCCGGAATATAGGCGCTGATAAACCGGTTTTTAATATAGGCCAAGTATTCATCGGCAAATTCAGCCCGGTAATTCAGGCTGTTTTCAGCGTTGAACTCTTCGGCGGCTTTATAAAACTCCGAGACGCTGTCGTAAAGCCTGCCGCGCCATTTTATGCTTTTCAGACGGCCGCTCTGAAAGAAAATATCGTGACCGAAATGCTCTAAAGAATCCGGAAGCTCTATTTCTTCAATACCCGTCGCCGCAAAGGCTCCGGTTCCGATATTCTTAACGCCCTCAGGCACTGAAACCTTGCTGGGAAGCGAGCTGACCGAAAAGGCGTAGGCGCCGATACTTTTAAGACCGTTCCCCAGTACGGCCAGCTTTTTCAGACCGTGACAATGACTGAAGGCGTAAGCGCCGATTTCGGCGACGCTTTCGGGAATTATCACATTCCTTAAACGAATGCAGCCGGAAAATGCATTTGCGCCGATCGAGGCAATTCCCTCGGGAATAAGCGCGTTTACCAGCTCGGCATGCTCATAAGCGTCGCTTTGATCCGCCAGAGCAGCTTTAAAGGGTTTAAGCATTAACTCAGGCTTAACGCCATTCTCCATAAGGTCTTTAAAGCTGCGGAAAATAATGCCCCTCCATCTTAGCCTCTTTAAATTCGGACATTTCGAAAAGATATTGTCATACAGAACAGGAACGTCCGGCAGAACAACGCTTTCCAGGTTTTTGCATCCGCTGAAGGCATACTCTCCGATATACTCCACGCTGTCCGGAATGATTACTTTTCTCAGATTATAGCAATCGACAAAAGCGCTCCGGCCGATTTTCAAAAGTCCGGGCGGCAAAACGGCTTCCGTTAAATTACCGCAGCCGAGGAATGTATAATCATCAATCTCGGCAACGCCGTCGGGAACGGTTATTCTCTCTAAGCTGTCGCACTTGCTAAACGCCCATTCGCCTATTTTCACAAGGCGGTCCGGCAGCAGCGCTTCCCTTAAGCTGCGGCATCCCTTAAAGGCGTCTGCTCCGATTTCCGTCACACCGGCTGGGATATTTGCGCTCAGCAAGCTTGCGCAGTTTTCAAAAGCGCCGAAGCCGATACTCCCAGTGCCTTCGGGTATGATAACATTCACTGCAGAGCGGTATCCCCCATAAGCATAATCCTCAGAAGCGCGTGAGGCAAAAAGGCACAAATCGAGCTTTTCACGCTTATCTCTGATGAAATCATCAATACTGTCATAAACGCGTCCGCGCCAGCTTATGCTCTTCAGACAAGGACAGTCCGCAAAGGCGCCGTCGCTGATCGCTTCTAAGCTGTCGCCGAAATATACTTCTTCCAAGCGAGAACAGCCGGCAAAGGCCTCGGGACCGACGGTTATTATGCCGCCGAGGCGGACGCTGCGCAGGCTGACGCATCCGCTGAAGGCCTCGGCGCCGATTTTCCGCAGAGCCGCAGGCAAAGCGAGCTCCTCCAGGGCGCTGCAGCCTCTGAAAGCGCCGGCGGCTATTTCCGCCGTACTGTCAGGGACAACGATTTTCTTTAAAGATCTGCATTTTTCAAATGCTTCGCTTTCAATCTTCAGCGTTCCCGAAAGGATGTTTACGCTCTCCAAAGAGCGGCAGCCCGCAAAAGTGTGATCTTCAATCTTTATAATATTATCAGGCAGCGCCGCGCTTTTCAAAGCGCTGCATTCTTCAAACGCTCCGTATTTTATTTCGTACGCCCCGGCAGGTATTTTTACACTTTCCAAAGAGCCGCAGCCTTTAAAAGCCTCCGCTCCCAGACATACCAGGCTTTCGGGAAAGACGGCGCTCTTTAAGGCGGCGCAGCCGGAAAAAGCGTGGCCGTCAATCTTTAATACCCCCTCAGGAATGACGATATCCTCCAACGAGCGGCAGCCTTCGAAGGCAAATTCACCGATAATTGCAGCCGACGCGGGAACAACAGCCTTTTTCAGATTTGTGCAGTCATTGAAGGCTCTGGGACCTATCTCGGACGTACCTTCCGCTATTATAGCTTCAGTCAAATCGGGATTTTCAAAATAAGCAAACCGTTCAGCGGCATTGTCTAAAGGCATATCCAAGCTTAGCCGCTTTTCCCCGCACTTTTCTGAGAAAAAAATCATCCGCATCGGCGAAGAAATCTTCACTTTGCCGATCTGCCGCAAAGCAGTCAAAATCGCAGCCGCCGTCAGCGGGAGAGATGATCGTTTCTTCATTTTGCCTTTTTCTAATCTGCTCCGTTATACTTTTGATAAAGCCCGGGGGAATCTCATATTCATCTTCACTGTATATGGCCGTATCGACAGTCCGAGGCTCCGTCACGCTTCCAAAAAGCAATTCGCCGTCTTCATCATTGATCGCATCTTCACTTTGCGGATTTTTATTCTCATTCATTATTGCATTCAGAAAGCTCATCAATTTTTCCGCAGCTTCTCTGTCTGTGACCGTATCGTCAATCTGAGTTTCTGTCATGAAGTCAGAACCGGCCTGCTCATCACTGTTTAAGGAACCGTCGCCTTCGGCAGGCAGAAAAGTATCCGACATTTATATTTTCCTCCGATTCGCTCCAAAGTCAGGCTCCTGAACACTCAGAACGGGCCGACAAAAACGCTTAACGTATTGCAAGTACAATATATTAGTATTATAGACGGCGTTTTCCTCTGCTATTCTGAGAAGAAAACCGAAGAATTTTCCCCCTGTAATTATGAGCGGCGCTCCCGTCCGGCATTCCGCACAATACTCGCTCCCCTTGCCATTCTGAGCGAAGAATCTATAAAACACAGATCCTTCGCCGGAATCTCAGGATGACAATAGGCCAGGCTCAGGATGACAAAAGGGAGACTCAGGAAGACAAAACAGCAGGCGCGCGGCGGCCATAGGTTCGTGGGAATAGGCCTGCCTCAGGATGGCGCGGCTTTAAAGCACCCAGACCGCTTCCGTTTTGCTGCAGCCGCTCTCTTTGACGGCGCGGTTGAAGGCATGGCGGTCGGTATAGCGCACGCCGCGGAAGGTTACGCTTTTTAAGCGCAGACACTCATTAAAGGCTTCGAAGCCTATTTCGGCGACGCTGTCGGGAATGACGATTTCTTCAAGAGCCAGACAGCTTTCAAAAGCACTGCCGCCTATCCTGGCTACACCGTCGGGGATAAATACGTTCTTCAGGTTCCGGCAGCAGCGAAAAGCAGACTCGCCCACGGAGGCAATGCCTTCGGGAATAACGGCGCTGACAAATCCACTTTCACTGTAGGCCAAGCTTTCATCGGCAAAATCGGCCCTGAAATTATAAAGCGGAGCACTGTTGAATTTTTCAGCGGCTTCGTGGAATGCGGGAACGGACGTATAAAGCTCGCCGCGCCATTTTATGCTTTTTAATTTTTCACAGTTATCAAAAATATTGCTGCCGAAATATTCGACGGAATCGGGAATAACAATTTCTTTCAGACTTGTACTGGCAAAAGCCAGGCAGCCGATTCTCTTCAGTCCTGCCGGCAAAGTGATTTTACGCAGCGATATGCAGCCCGAAAAAGCGCCGCCGCAAATGATTTTGAGGCCGTTTCCAAGTATGACCCTTTCCAATCTGTCGCTCCAGAAAAAAGCATTCGGACCTATCCTGACCACGCTGTCGGGAATAATAACGCTCTTTAAGACACATTCGGAAAAGGCATATTCGCCTACTGAAGTCATGCCTTCGGGAACAACCGCACTGATAATATCCGTCCAATTATAGAAATCGTATCTGTCGGCCCGCTCAGCTTCATAATTTTTAAGCCGCGGCTTAATGACTTTCTTCAAGAACTCGCCGGCGCTGCCGTAAACGCCGCCCCTCCATTCAATGCGCTTCAAATTGGAACAGCCCGCAAAGACTGCCTTTTTCGGAAAATATACGCCGTCCGGCATAACGGCGCTTTCCAGACTTTCGCAATTACCGAAAGCGTAATTGCCCATAAACTCCACGCTCTCGGGAATCGCCGCCTTCTTCAGATTCCTGCAGCCGAAGAAAGCGTTATCATCGATTCTTAAAAGCGTATCCGGCAGCAATATTTCCGTTAAACTGCAGCAGCCTTCAAAAGCGCTCGATCCGATTTCGGAGACGCCGTCGGGAACGATAATCTTCTTTAAACCTGAGCAGCCGTTAAAAACATCGGCTTCAAGCTTTTTCAAACTGCCGGGCAGCACTGTTTCGCTTAAGCCGCTGCATTTCCCAAATGCCATTTCGCCTATTTCAGCTATGCCGTCAGGAAGAATCAACTTAATTAAGCTGCTGCATCCCTCAAAAGCGCTATCGCCTATTTTGACTAATCCATCCGGCAGAATCGCCTCGCTCAGGCTGGAGCAGTCTTTAAAAGCGCTCGCTCCGATTTCGGTTACGCCGGCGGGAATAACAATGCTGCGCAGATTTTTGCAACCCTTAAAAGCCTCATCGCCTATGCGCCGCGTACCTTTAGGAACGACGGCATTTTCCACGTCGCTGCAGTTTCTGTAAGCTGCGTCCTCGGAAGCTCTGACGGCAATTAACTTTTTGTCGAGCAGTTCGCGCTTGGCCGTGATAAACTCGTCTGCGCTTTTATAAACCCGACCGCGCCAGCTTATGCTTTTTAAACGGCGGCAGCCCTCAAATGCACTGTCGCAGATCGCTTCAAGACCGTCGGCAAGAAATATATCTTCTAAACCGAAGCAGCCGTCAAAGGCTAAACGGCCAACCGTTTTTATGCCGCCAAGGCGTATGCTGCGCAAATTTACACAGCCGCTGAAAACGCCCCAGCCTATGTGCTGCAGACTCTCCGGCATATTTATCTCTTTCAGAGCTCTGCAGCATCTGAAAGCACTGCCGCAGATCCTGCGAAGTCCTTCGGACAATACAACGCTCTCCAAAGCGATGCAGCCGTTGAAAACGGCGCCGCCTATTTCAGTCACGCCCTCGGGAACAATCACGCTCTTCAACAAAAGGCAGCGATTAAAAGCGCTCTGCTCTATTTTCTGCAATCCTGAAGGAAGGTCGACGCTCTCCAAAGCGCTGCACTCGTAAAAGGCCATCTTTTCGATTTTTACTAAACCTTCAGGCAGGATTACATTCTTTAAAAAGCTGCAGCCCTCAAACGCACTGCCTCCTATCTCTTTCACCCCTTCGGGAATTTCAACGCTTTTCAGGGAACTGCAGCGAATGAAGGCGCCCCAGCCAATGCTTACGAGGCTTTCGGGGAGACTTGCGCACTCTAAAGCGCTGCAATCGGAAAAAGCTCTGTCGCCTATCTTCAAAACGCCTTCGCTGATAATTATACTCTTCAAAGATGCGCAGCCCTCAAAAGCCCCTTCTTCTACCAGAGAAGTTCCTTCCGCAATGACAGCCTCAGTCAAATCTGTATTTCTGCAATATGCTCCCATTTCATCGGCCTTGTCGGCGATACATAGGCTGTCCTCCCGTTTTTGGCGATCAGTTTCCGGCATTTTTATTCCTCCTATAACAATATGGGCACAGGTAAAAAGACTTGTTGACAGGCTCAGGATGACAAAAGGCCGGCCTCATACCGACATACCTCCTGTCATTCTGAGCGCAGCGAAGAATCTTTAAAACACAGATCCTTCGCCGGAGGCTCAGGATGACAAAAGGCCAGGCTCAGTATGACAAATCTGGGACCCGGGAGGGCAAACACTCCGTCATTCTGAGCGCAGCGAAGAATCTCCAGGCGCGGCCTCCTTTGCCGGCTCTTTTTTGGCGAGCCGCTTGGTCAAACCCGGGTAAAATGCCTTATACAGAGACTTCTCGGCCCTATCGACAGGAAGCCAGACGTCCTCCGTGCCGCAGCAGCCGCTCTCTCTGAGAACACGGTTGAAGGCATAGCGGTCGGTATAGGCAACGCCCCGGAAGGTTATCTGCTTCAGATTCACACAGTCGCCGAATGCGGCGCTTCCTATTTTGACGACGCTGTCGGGAATGACAACTTCCGTCAGAAACCAACAGCTGAAAAAGGCGGACCTTCCTATCGAAACCAAACCTTGGGGAAGCGCGGCATACTGCAGCTTGAAACAGTTATAAAAAGCAGAATTGCCGATTGATTTTACGCCTTCGCAGATAAACACTCTTTTTAATTTACGGCAGTTGGAAAAAGCATGCTCGCCTATACAGCCAGCAAAACCGGGTACAAGCGCATTGACCATTTCCAAATTGCGGTAGGCGCCGTTTTCGCAGGCGAAGCGAGCCGTAAATTTCATGAGGTTTGCCTTGTTGACTTTTTCAACGGCTTCGTGAAATTCCTTAGCGCTGTTGTAAACCTTGCCGCGCCATTCTATGCGCTTTAAATCCGCGCAGTCAAAAAAGATATTTTCGCCGAAGCATTTGACGGAATCGGGAATAGCGACGCATTCCGGATTGCAGCCGGCGAAAGCCTTTTCGCCGATAAGAATTACGCTGTCGGGAATGACTATTTTGCGCAGAGACCGGCATTCCTCAAAAGCGCTGGAAGCTATGCGCCGCACTCCCTTACGTATAATCGCTTCTTCCAGAAGCAGGCAGCCGTGAAAGGCGGCGCAGTCAATCTCGTTCACGCTTCCGGCAATATCGACGCTCTTCAGACGGCAGCAATTTGAAAAAGCAGAATTGCCAATTGATTTGACGCCTTCGGGAACGACGGCTCTGACAATATTGCCGGCGTAGTAAGCAGAATCCTGATCGGCATTAACGGCTTCATAATTCGCATAACGCTCCTCCTGAGCTTCGGCAAATTCAGCATATCCGCCATAGCTTCTGTCTCTCCACTTAATGCTTTTTAAATTGACGCAGCCCGAAAACGCGTCATAAATAGGCTCTGCCGAGGCAGAGATGACGGCGCTTTCAAGACTCTTGCAGTCGGCAAAGGCGGCTGTTTCAATCCGTGTTACCGTATCGGGAATGCGAATGTCTTTCAAATCTGTGCAGCCGGAAAAAGCGCATTGCTCAATTGCAGACAGACCGGCAGACAAAACAACGCTCTTAAGAGAGACGCAGCCTTTAAAAGCCCAGTAACTGATTGTTTTAACATTTGCCGGAATACGTACGCTTTTTAAACTGCTGCAGTCGGAAAAAGCGCATTGAGAAATTTCAGTCAGCGACTCAGGAAGCAAAATTTCTTTCAGCGAGCTGCAGCCGCTGAAGGCGCCCATTTCGACTTTCGTTACGCCCTCAGGGATATGCACGCTTTCAAGTCTGCTGCAGTCTGCGAAAAGAGAGAAGCCCACTTCGGACAGGCCGGCGGGCAGAGCCGCATTTCTTAAAGCCGTACCGTCAAATGCTCCCGCGCCTATTTCCGCCGCTCCGGCAGGGATAATAATTTCTTCCAAAGCCGAGCAGCCGCGAAACATCCTGTCGGGAATCCTCAAAAGCCTTTCCGGCAGAACCGCTCTTTTTAAGCAAGTGCATTTTCTGAAAACGCCTTCGCCTATATCCAGAAGTCCTTCGGGCAAAATCGCCTCTCTCAAAGCGGCGCAGCCTTCAAAAGCCTCCTTTTCCATTGCCGTCACGCCGGCAGGAATGGCTATGCTTTCCAGCTTGGCGCAGCCGGCAAACATGCACTCGGGAATTCTCCGAAGACTGTCAGAGAGGATCGCATTATTTAAAGCCAGGCAATCTTCAAAGGCCGAATCTCCTACTTCGGACACGCTGCCCGGAATGACGGCGCTCTCCAAGCCTCCGCAGCCGGCAAAAGCTCCTTTGCCGATACTGACAACCGTATCGGGAATAATAACTTTCTTTAAATTTACGCATCTCTCAAAGGCATAATCGCCTATCCGCTCCGTGCCCTCGGGTATTACAACCTCTTCCAAATCGGCTCGCTTTCGGTAGGCTTTATCCTTATCGGCTTTATCGGCAATGAATAAAGGTCCGGTCTTGTACTTTGCCCTGAAAAACGACTTCAGAAATGTGCAGAAATCATCATAACGCCGGCCCCGCCAAATTACGGCTGGCTCGCTCAGATTATGATTCAATTCGGTATAGTTTAGGCGAGCGCCGCATAGATACCTGAAACTTTGAGAATGGATGAAATCATCACAGTACTTCAGTCTGGAATTATGAAAGGAATCGACCTGCAGATCCTCGAGATTATCGGGAATTGTCACTTCACGCAAACTGCTGCACAGGAGAAAAGCGCTGCTGCCTATAGTCTTTAAGCCGGCCGGCAAAGTTAAATCGGTCAGGCTGCCGCACCGATAAAAGGCGGCCTCGCCAATAGAGCTTACGCTGTCAGGAATGACCAAGCTTTTAAGCTTTATGCAATCACTGAAAGCGCTTACGCCTATTTCGGATGCGCCCGCGGAAATTTCTGCCTCCTGCAGCGCATAGCAATGGCGAAAAGCCTCTTCGCCAATGCTTGCAACAGTATTCGGCATAACCAGCTTTTTCAGGTTAAAACAATAGTCGAAAGCATTTTTTCCCACACGCTCAGTACCCTCGGCAATTATGACCTCTTCCAAATCGGCGCGATCTTGATAGGCATTATCCTTATCGGCTTTATCGGCAATAAATAAAGGTCCGGTCTTATACTTGGCCCTTTCGAAGGCCTTGAAGAACTCGCCTTGATCGGAATAACGCTCTCCCCGCCAAACCAGATCGAGCTTGACGTCAATAAAAGCATAATTATCTATATTCCGCATACTGTCGGGAATAACGATCTCCCGGAGGTTTTTGCAGAAGCGAAAGGCATAGCTGTCAATATATTTCAGTCCTTCCGACAGCCTGATTTCGCTCAGATTATCACATTCGTGAAACGTACAGTAACCGACGCCCTTTACATGCCCCGGCACCGTAACCCTGCGCAGAAAGTCACAGTATTCGTAAGCAAAGGCCCGGTCGGCCTTATCGGCAATAAATAGACCGTCCTCCATGTTTTGTGAATTTGTTTTCGACATACATATCAGTCCTCCGATTAGCCCTTTGTCAGAATCAGCAAAGCCTGCAAAGGGCCGATTTACATGTTTGCATTATTGCAAACACAAGATTATGCCCACCCCCATATCATTATGAGCGCAGCGAATAATCTTTAAAAACACAGATCCTTCGCCGATGGTTCAGGATGACAACCTGGCCGGGCTCAAGGATGACAAAACTTTACAGCACCCAGACCACTTCCGTTTCGCTGCAGCCGCTCTCTTTGACGGCGCGGTTGAAGGCATAGCGGTCGGTATAGCGCGCGCCGCGGAAAGTTACGCACTCCAGGTTCAGGCATTCGTCAAAGACGCGGAAGCCTATTTTGACGACGCTGTCGGGAATGACGATCTCTTTCAGGCGCAGGCATTGGGCAAAGGCCTCGTCGCCTATCTCGGTTACGCTTTCGGGAAGAGTTATGCTTTCCAGATTATCGCAGTCTTCAAAAGCGGACTCGCCTACGAAGGCGACGCCTTCGGGGATAAAGGCGCTGATAAAGCTTCCGAATTTGTAAGCGCACCGCTCATGAGCGTATTCGGCCCTGAAATTGCGAGCAGCCTTTGCATTCATTTGCTCGGCCGCCTCATAGAACTCTGCGATGCTGCCGTAAACCTTGCCGCGCCATTTTATGCTCTCTAATTTATCGCAGCCGTTGAAAATACCGTTTCCGATGTATTCGAGCGAATCAGGAAGCGTTATCTCCTCCAGCTCAGTATCGCTGAAAGCGCCTTCGCCTATTTTCTTCACGCCCTCGGGAATGATAATTCTGCGCAGGGAGGACATAAAGAACGCTAAAGCGCCGATGCTTATAAGGCCCTTTTCAATTGTAACCGTATCTAAAGAGTAACACTCGACAAAAGCCAAACACCCTATCTCGATCACGCTGCCGGGAACGGAAACATTCCTCAGGCCGAAGCACTCGCAGAAAGCATATTCGCCAACTTTAGGCGTTCCCTCAGGGATAACCGCATTGACAATAATGCTGAACTGATAGGCGTAAGGTTCGGCCGCTCTCTCGGCTTTAAAGTTCCTGAAGCCGAGCTTTGCGGCTTTTTCCAGCCCGTCGGCGCCGCTGTAAACCTTGCCGCGCCATTTTATGCGCTTCAATTTATCACAGCCGGAAAATACATTATCTTCAGTCAGCTCGAGCCCGTCCGGCAGTATGACGCTCTGCAGGTTTTCACAGTCGCTGAAGGCGAAGCGTTCTATACACACCGTACTTTCAGGAATAACCGCCTCCTTCAGATTTTTGCAGCAGGAAAAAGCATTGCCGCCGATTTTTAAAAGCCTGCGCGGCAGAACGATCTCCGCCAGGGAGCTGCACCACTGAAAAGCCCTTTCCCCGATTTCGGAGACGCCGTCGGGAAGGGTTATTTTCTCTAAGCCGGAGCAGCCTTCAAAAACCCCTTCTTCAATTTTTGTCAGACCGGCTGGCAAAGCCGTTTCGCTTAAGCCGCTGCATACCAGGAACGCCATTTCGCCTATTTCGGCTATACTGTCAGGAAGAATCAACTTAACTAAGCTGCGGCAGCCCTCAAAAGCGCAAGCGCCTATTTTGACTAATCCATCCGGCAGAATTGCTTCGCTCAAATTGGAGCAGCCTTTAAAAGCGCTCGCCCCGATTTCGGTAACGCCGGCGGGGATAACTATGCTCTGCAGGTTTATGCAGTTCTTAAAAGCCTCTTCGCCTATGCGCCGCGTGCCTTCGGGAACGACAGCATTTACTATTGTGGCGCAGTTTCTGTAAGCGCCGTCCTCGGAAGCTCTGACGGCAATTAAGTTCCTGTCGAGCTGCTCGCGCTTGGACTTGATAAACTCGTCTGCGCTTTTATAGACCCGGCCGCGCCAGCTTATGCTTTTTAAACGGCGGCAGCCTGCAAAAGCGCTGTCGCAGATCGCTTCAAGACCGTCGGCAAGAAAGACCTTTTCTAATTCTGTGCAGCCGGAAAAGGCTTTGCGGCCGACCGTTTTTATACCGTCAAGGCGTATGCTGCGCAAATTTACACAGCTGCTGAAAGCGCCGCAGCCAATTTGCTGCAGACTCTCAGGCAGAATTATCTCTTTCAGAGAACTGCAGCCTTTGAAGGCGCTTTCGCCTATTCTGAGCAGACCTTCCGACAGGACAACCTTCTCCAAAGCGCTGCAGCCGCTGAAGACGGAACTGGCAATTTCAATTACGCCCATGGGAATAAACACGCTCTTCAGTGAGGCGCAGCCACAAAAAGCACACTCCTCTATTTTCTGCAAGCCCGAAGGAAGGTCGGCGCTCTCCAAAGCTCTGCAGGCGGAAAAGGCGCACTCCCCGATTTTCTGCAAGCCTGAAGGAAGGTTGACGCTCTCCAAAGCGCTGCAGCCGGAAAAGGCCTGCTCTTCAATTATGACTAAACCCTCAGGCAGAGTTACATTCTTTAAAGAAAGGCAGCCTTCAAAGGCGTTATTCTCTATTTCCCGCACTTTTTCGGGGATTTTAACGCTTTCCAGAGAGCGGCAGTTTTCAAACGCCCAGCCGCCAATATTTAAAAGGCTGTCGGGCAGCGACAGGCTCTTTAAGGAACTGCATTTGGAAAAGGCAAAGCTGTCCAGCTTCAGGACTCCTTCGTGAATAACAGCGTCCTCCAAAGCGCTGCAGCCGGAAAACGCTGATAAACGGATAACCGAAACCTGACCGGGAACAGCGATTTTTCTCAGCGATTTGCAGTTTGCAAAGGCATCTTCGCTTATACAATCGATATGTTTGGGGAGATTTATCTCTTCAAGAGATGCGCAGTCTCTGAAAGCGCCGTCGCCGATTTCAGCCAGTCCCTCGGGAAAGTTCAGGCTCTGCAGAGCGCGGCAGCCGGAAAAAGCGGAATCGCCTATGACCTGCAAACTCTCCGGCAGCCTTATCTCGATCAGATTGCAGCAGTTAAAGAAAGCTTTGGGAGCAATCTCGGTTACGCCCTCCGGAATTACCGCTCTGATTATATCTTCGCGCCCCTCGTAAACGCCTTTATCGGCCCTGTCGGCGATAAACAGGCCGTCGTTCTTCTCTGAAATTAAATTCGCGGATGCCATGACAAAGCGCCTCCGAATGCGCAAAAATCAAATACTAAACAAAACGCCCGGCTTGGCAATTATGATTGCTCTGAAAACCGGCGCCCTTATGAAAGCTGCAAGAAAACGACGCTGATATAAACCGACGTTTATATCTCAATGCAATAAATGACAGGTCTGCAAAAATATGTACTGCAGTATCGGAAAATTTGTATTTTGCTTATAATTTAATTACTGCTCACCGGGCAAGTAATTGATGTATTTATGAGAGATTATTCTCTGTCTTCGCAAGAAATCCTGCCCTATTATTGGTATATATACACAATATTTATTTGAAATTTTATACAATTTTGGCGATAAAAGCGGCTAAAAATTATAATCTGTATGCGGAATAAAGCGAAACAGCCGCAGAAGATCATAAAGCTTATGCTCCCGCACTCCGCGGCTGAAGCCGAATTGTGATATTCAATTCAAGCCGGCAGTTTTATGCCTTCGGCTTGGCGGTAAGAAAGGAGAACGAATCCGCGGTCAGGGCGTTCAGCGAAAGGTCGATATCCCAGGAACCGTCTTCTTTCGGCTCAAAAGAAGCGCCGGCCAGACCGAGAATATATTTTAAGGAAAGGCGCGTGCGAAGCATGGAGCGGATCGCATTCAACGCGTATTTCATATTTGAATCGCACCTTGTGACAATATTGTCGCCCAACGCGGTCTTAACGAAATGAAGCGTCTTGGCGTCCTTCCCGGATTCGATAAAACCGACAATCATGCCGGGATGATCAATCTCCAGACCGTTGATATGGACGCAGAGTTCCTGCCGGCTGATCAGATAACTCTGATCGGGATTATTCGTTTCGGATTTGCCGAAGAAAACCGAGAAGGGAATTGCCTCCGAATTATGAGTGTATTTGTTGACGGACAGCGCGGCAAAATCATCCTCCACCGCGTCGGAAATATAAAAGACCTCCGCAGCGCCCTCTGGACGGGGCGCGTTCGTCATATCGCCGGAAAAGAGCACAAGCTTCCTTTCCTCCGATTCGAAGTCTGTATCCCAGCCGACATGAATCTTATTGGACGTATAATGCAGGTCTAAATCTACGCGATCTTCTTTTCCTTTATCATTGAGCGCATTGAGCCAATGAATGCCGACAATGACATTCTTCGGCAATGAAAGAGAAGAAAGCGCGGGAATAGGCCCCATGAACTGTTTTTCGCTGGTGGGGAAAGCATAATCCATTTCTGCGGGGATCAAAACATGTTTTCCCTCAACGGCCGGACGAATATCGGACAATATGGAAGCGATGACCGCGTCCTTTATCGCGCTGCGCTCGGCTGTAAAAGGCCTTGATAAGGACAGACCCACAAAGCTCCTGCCGGTACGTACGGTGTAGAGAGACGCCTTAACGCGGCCGCCGAGGAGGCAGTCGGGCCGCGAGGACTGGTCCTCCGCCATGCGCAGGAGAGAGTTTGCCAAAGAAACCTTTTTAAAGACCGTAACCTTTGCAAGTTCCTTTTTTACTTCTTCCAGAGAAACAGAGGCATCCCCGATCCGATCCAGCACGCCGACGACGGCGGGCTGATTCAGTTTTTCGGACAGACGCCGGGCGCGGTTGATGATTCTTGCCGCCTGGGGCCCGTCGTGACGCAGGGCCAGCCAAATTTTCCGGTGGCGGTTGAACTCCCTGGCAATGGCTTCGACGCCGTTCTGCTCCACAAAAGCAGCCAGCGCCGGTTCCGCATTGAACCGTCCCTTTAAGTCTATAAGGTCTCTGATAAACTGCTCGCTGTGAACGATCATAGCGCTGCCTATCTTCTTAAGAGCTATATAGCGGAGCAAATCAATAGGCTTTTTGGGCATAATTCCCAACAAGTCAATCATCCTGATGCGGAATTCCTTATTAGCCGCGTCGGAAAGGCTGAAGAATGACTTAAACCTGCTTACGACATCCATCAGAAAATTGAGCGTATTTTCCGAGAGCGCCATACCGGAACCGATCATTTCCTTTGTACGCCGGATGATCTCTTCATCGGAAAGCGCGCCGATGACAATGATGCGGATAGGCTCGCCTTCGGGAAGCTGCAGCTCCCGAGGGTGAATATAAACCAGCGAGGCGTCGACTCCCTGCGTATCGCGGTCGTCAAATCCGTTCTGCATATAAACCGAGAAGTAATGAAGCACCTGATTGTAAAAATACTCCTTCGGCGAGGCAGCCTTAACCGCGGCGAAAGTATCAAAAAGACCGGCGTTGGCTTTCTTAAGATCATATCCGTGAGTTTTGGCGATAAATGAGGAAAATACCCCTATGCTCGGCAATGCCTTCTGTGCCGCTTCCGTGACGAATACGCCGTTTTGGGCGAGCAGATCGCTCGCGCAGAAAGGCTTTGAACCAGCCTCGTCTAAGTGCGGCACGCTTTTGAAAAGCGCAATGACCGCTTTGACAAACTTGGTTGTTTCAGACTTCATAACAGACCCTCCTCATCACAGAAACAGCTGCAGAGTAAAAAAAAAAGGCTATGGAACACCACAGCCGCAAAAAGATCCGGCCGCGAAACGTAAAACTCAAACCACTTGAAAAGGAACGCTTTTATGCAGCCGGATAACGGCGAGACGTAAATGTATCGTTTGTGGACGAAAAAGAAAAGGAACGCCTTTATGCCGTTTTGCAAAAGGCAAAGCCTTTTACAGAGTTGATTTTAGCATACGCAATATGAATATGCAATACTCTAAAACTGCTTTTTAGTCATTTTAGGAGTAAATATAAACGATACTGCCGCAAAAAGAGAGCTTCCGACCGAAATATGATGAAGGAGCATTCAGTTTTGATAAACCGCACCCGATAATTCTGAGCGCAGCGAAGGTACGGTCTAAATACTAAAATCGTTTAAACAATTACTCAGATCTGACTGTAAAATCACCCTTATGGCTTTTTCAACAGAAGCATCTTTATAACGGGCCAAATATCTGGTAACCAAGACAGTATAAATTTCGCCCATGTCTAAGAAAGTAGGTTGTTGGGAGTCATTATATCGGCGATTGCCAAACTCTATGGGATTTCTGCGCAGAAATATACTAGCAGCATGTTCAAAAGTGAGGCAGTGATTTATATGCGCAAATTTTAACTGTCTGGCAATTTCCTGTTCGGACAATTGATGAACAATATCACTGACGTAATTATTAGTTTGTGCTGCCACATATCCTAAAAAGGTGCAAACATAGCAGACGTCGTCTTCCGCTTCTTCATCTAAAATCATATTCAATTGACCCTTTTCATATCTGAAACAAACTAAAATTTATAAGTTTACAGCCGGACAAATCAACTCCGAAAGAGACAGTTCCCCTTTTCCTCAATGACATTAAGTTAAGGCGGCTTATTGCTGAAAATAGCGCCATAGCTTGTTTGAATAGTGCTTTAGAACGTATCCGTTTACATTCTGAGCGCGGCGAAGAATCTATCAAGCTCAAGAACCTTCGCCGGAGACTCAGGATGACAAAGAACCTGGTTCAGAACAGCAGCGCCGGCCCTTAATAACAGAGGCGGGCGCAGCTTCTTATTTCAGACGCTCCTTCGGGAATAACGGCCCTTTTTAAGCTGCTGCAGCCGCTGCAGGTTTTGACGCTTATTTGCTTTGCAGCGTCTTGGAAATGTCAGTCATATCATAGTTTACAAGCTGCCTTGCCAACAGTCCGGGAACCTCATCCAAGAAAGACGGCAAAGAGCTTACCAATATATTCGCAAGCTCTTTAAAAAGCTTCCGTGACGCCTTCTTTGCCTTTTTCACAAAATCAGCTCTTAGCTTTCTGCCTTCAGGTGTTACAAACACCGCACCATCATCGCTTTCTCTTAGAAAAACTTCTAAAGGTCTTTTTTCTTCAGGAGTAAGAGAAAGAATCTTAGGGATACTAAAACGCAGAGCTGTTTCTTTTATTTCCTGTCGACAACTTGGATAACATACTTCATAAATATTCTCGTTGTAATTCCATACGTTAAATAATGTATCCTCAGAACCATAAGAACCTATAATTTTAGAGAAAGGACGAGAACTATTAATTAAAGAAAATTCATCCAGCAGATCTTTAGGAAGGTATGTCACTTTCTTATAAAGCCATCTTCTAAATTCACTCATAAACTCTAAAACAAAATCATCCCAACAACGCTCTTCCTCAGATTCTATTTTTCTTCTTTCAAAAAAATCTAAATCAGAAGGCAGATCTGTTTCATTTTGAACAAAATAGTATTTATCTAAAACTTCTTTAAAATCAAAGACAATCTTATTTTCATCGGACGTGACTTTTACGTCAGAAATACTGCATTTAGGAAGAGTCTTAACGATCTCTTCTATCCTTTGACTTAACATAACTGTCATTTTTACCACCTCAAATTATATAAGAATAAAAAAAAAAGTAATAAGCTGTGTTCAAAAACCTGACCGTTTCTGCCGATTATCGGCGGGCGAATCTGGCCGATCCGCGCCGCCTGGCGTCTGCACGGTCTGCCGCTTAAGGCTCGTAAGTCCAGACCTCGCCGCTTGCGATACCGCTGTCGGTAACCGCCTTATTGAAGGCAGCCCTGTCGGTATAGCGCTCGCCGCGGAAGTCGATGCTCTCCAGGGAGGAGCAGCCCAAAAGGGCGTCGTTGGCTAACGATTCGACGCTGCCGGGGATACCGATATGCGTTAAGAAAATGCATTCGGCAAAGGCCTGCGCTCCTATGCGCGCTAAGCCCTCGGGCAAAACCGCGCTTTCCAGCCTTTCGCAGCTGTAAAAAGCCTCCTCGCCTATTTCCTTTAGGTTTTTAGAAAAGGTGATATACTTTAATTTCGTACAGTCGCGAAAAGCGCCGTTTCCCACCGATACAACACCGTCGGGCATATAGACGCTGTCCAGGCTCGAGCAGCCCGCAAAAGCATATGCGCCGATTTTCTTTACGCTGTTGGGGATATCGACGCTTTCCAGTTTTTTGCAGTTTTCAAAGGCAAAACTGTCAACCTCGTAAGCTCCTTCAGCGATATCCGCGCTGACGAGCTCCTCGCGGACGCTGTTGAAGATATCGACGCTCTCCTCATCATTGAAATCAACGGTCACAGTGCGTACGGCGGTTCTGATGTTTTCTGATTTTTCCATATTATTCCTCAGCTTTCTGATATAGGCAGCATTTAATACTGTCCTGAACATAGAGAATTATTGTCAGGCTAAGGCCGGCAGCCGCCCGACAGGTTTTATTGTTCTAAAACGCAGGCCCGGCTTGCGGAACTGCGGTTCAGGCCGGCAGATATTATGTCGTTGTCGTTATGTTGGCTTATTCTATGTCAAGCCAAAAATTCCTGCCCTAATATTGGTATATGTAAAATAAACAGCAACTTTATTTTGGTTATTGGCTATAAAAGCGGCTAAAAATTGTAAAGCTGATAAACCTGAAAAACGCCGCCGAAGAGACCGCGCCGGCGCTCTATTCTGAGCGCAGCGAAGAATCTGTAAGCGACAAATCCTTCGCCGGAGGCTCAGGATGACAAGAGCCGGGCGCAGGATGGCAAAACCTCTGTCTGCCGCCGGGAGCATTTCAGCATAAGGTAGATTCCTTCACTTTTTCGTGATAAAATTAAAGCTGCAGGATAAAGCTCTTTTTCCAAAGGAGGCTGGTGATGGCCGTATCATATAAAAAACTGTTTCATAAGCTGCTCGACCGGGATATGCCGCCGGCCCAACTGCAGCAGACAGGATACAGCGCCGACATATCCGCACGGCTGCGCCGGAATTGTTATGCGTCCCTTGAATCCATGGAGAAAAACTGCAGGGCGCTGAAAGTTCCAAAAAGCATTCCCTGAGATTTTCCACGCAGCGAGTGGAAAATCTCTGTCGCTGTTGTGATACTTATTGCTTCTTTCATTATTTGGATGCAGCCGAATTAACCGAGAGCACTTCTCATTTTATTATCTTTGAACAAGATGTTTGATGAAACAGCCCATCATTTGACAGACTCTGAATAGGAGCGTTTGAATATGCTTGAAAGAAGAATGTCCCCCGTTCTTAAATGGGCAGGCGGCAAAACTCAGCTGCTGGAACAGATTGCGGCCAGAATGCCCGCCGAATACAACAGTTATTATGAACCGTTTATCGGAGGCGCCGCCGTTCTTTTCGGAATAGCTCCCAAGCAGGCGTTTATCAATGATGTGAACGAACAGCTTGTCAACCTCTATACGCAATTGAAAAACTCTGCCGAAAGCGTCATTGCAAAAGTCAATGAACTGGACGCTGTGCCCTGCACTAAAGAACTGTACTATGCTGTCAGAGAACAGTACAACGGGAAAATTGTAAGCCGCAGTTTTGACGCGGAATGCGCCGCGCTGATGATATGGATTAACAAACACTGCTTCAACGGGCTTTACCGGGTGAACGGCAAAGGGCTGTTCAATGTACCGTACAATAACAAAGTTAAAGGAAAATCCATAGACGAAAGCAATATCCGGTCGATTTCCGAGTACCTGCAGAATTCAGATATCGTTATCACCTGCCTCGACTTTGAAAAAGCCTGCGAGAGCGTAAAAGCGGGTGATTTTGTATATTTCGACAGTCCCTACGTTCCGGAAAGCGTTACCGCGTCTTTTACCGATTATACGCAGAACGGCTTTGCTCTTGCCGATCATGAGCGCTTGGCGGCGCTGTTCCGCCGTCTGGACGGTATAGGCGCGAAAGTTATGCTGTCAAACAACGACGTTCCCCTAGTCAGGTCGCTGTATGACGGATTTGATATACAATCAATTGACGTAAAACGCATGATAAACAGGGATGCAGACAAAAGGACCGGGAAGGAAGTCATTATAACCAATTACTGATATTCTTAACTCACAAAGTATTCAGGTTTGCCGGCCAAATCGGCGCGGCAAGCTTTAAGGCGGCGCGGAGCGGCAGGCAAACATGCAAACAACACGGCGCTATAACGTCCATATTTGTTCCGTACCGCTGCAGCCGCTCTCTCGGACGGCCTGATTGAAGGCCGCCCGGTCGGTATAGCAGACGCCGCGGAAGGTAATGCGCTTGAGGCTCAGACAGTCCGCAAAGGCCCGAAAGCCTATTTCGTAGACGCTGTCCGGAACGGTGATTTCCTCCAGACGCAGACAGCCGGCAAAGGCGGCCTC
>JAFTAM010000071.1 GCA_017458675.1 bacterium | reverse complement strand
TGAGCGCAGCGAAGAATCTGTCAAGCATGTTTAACTTGTTTTCGTTATGCCGGTTTTCTTTGTCGCTACCGCTCCGCGCTCGCTTACGCTCGAATCTCCGCGTACGCGTCAAAGAAAACCTTTATTAAGAATGTATGCTAAGTACTTGTTTTTGCTTAACTTACTGACAGTACAGCTAAACTGCTTCTGCAAGCCGCTTAACTGCTGCCAGATAACTGCTGAGTGCTAAAATTTCGGCTCTCAGGCTCTATAAACCGACCTTGCGGCGGGAAGGCACCTTAAGCTTATCCCCAGGAACAATGTAATCATAGCCGGGACCGGGCAGCTTATTGAATTTCCCAAGCTCGCGGCAGACCTTAGCGTCGCTGGTTGCATAATACTTTTGCGCAATGCTGGAAATTGTCTCGCCGCTCTTAACAGTATGTATAATGATTTTATCTCCGCTGGCGGCAATACGGCCGGAACTCTCCGCAGACTTAGACTGACCGGCTTTGGAATCGTCATCGGCTTTTTCATCGGAACCGGCCGGCTCGACCTTCAAATCCCGATCTATAATGCCGCTGGCCTCTAAAGCTCCCTCCAAAGACTTGACATGCTTATCGACCTCTTCGATGCGCTCAGCCATCGCGGACTGATTGGCAATAATATCGCGCTGATCCACTTTTACAGTAGGAGCGGGCCGCAGAAGCTGCATAACCAGACAAAGCGCCGCTATAACTAAAATAACATAATCGATAGGGCGAATGGCAGGATTCTTGATCATGCGCTGCAGCTTCTCAACGCTGCGCTCAAGATAGCGCTCATTCATATATTCTTCAGGGCGAGAGGGTTCGCGCTCATTTAAAACCGAAACTTTCTCAGGCTTGCCATATATATTGAAGCCGCCGCTCATCTGCAGTTTGCCGTTCTTTCGGAAATAGAAGCCTCTCTTGCCCACAACGGGATCGGAGATGTAAATAACCTGATAAGCCTTCACAAAATATTTGTTTTGAATTTCCGCTTCTTTTTCGGTCAAAGCCAGGCTGGCATTAGGATGGGAATGGAACCAGCCGACCACGCTTTTGCCGGGGAACAGCTTTGAGGCCTTTTCCGAGGCGGTGCGCCAGACCGATTCCGGATATTCTCCGTTGACAGCCTCCAAATCTATTTTTTCTTCGATGCGAATCCAGCTCTGATCCTTAGGACGAGAGCCCAAAAGCAGAGCCGCCCGCTCAGAGGAAGTATTATGAAGCGCAAAATCATCTAAATTGCGAAACATTTGGTAATGCAAATATATCCGCATACAGCCGGGTTCTTCCCTGCCGACCTTCATCACATCCAAAGGTTCCGCCGCAGCGGCCACTATGCCGATCCCCTCTCTGGATACCAAAAGCTCTTCTCCCAAAATATCCTCCGAATCTAAAGCCCTCCTCAGCCGACATTTACCGATGAGAAAGGCCTTTTAATCAACCGGCATAAAACCGTTTTATATAAATTCAGCAGCCTGCTGAGAAATTCTTATTTCTTGCCGTACAAAAGCGACTCTTCGGTTTCCTTGTCGAACAGATGCATTTTGCGGGTGTCGAAAGCGAACTCTGCAATATCGTCTACCTTAGCTTCGGTATGGGGATCTACTCTGGCGACAAAGTTTTCCTTGCCTAACAGGATGTGCAGAGAGACTTCGTTGCCCATAGGCTCATAGACTTCAACTTTGGCCTTGGCGTTGACCATAAATTCTTTGTCCTTAGCCGAATTGGCGTCGTGTATATCTTCGGGACGGACGCCAAAAACACACTCGCGTCCGGCAAAGGGCATGAGACGCTCAGCCAGAGACTCGGGAATTTCAATGACAAATTCGCTGCCCTTAATCAGCAGCTTGCCTTCGGCGCTTTCCAGTTTGACATCGGCAAAATTCATGGAAGGCGTGCCGATAAAGCCCGCCACATATTTGTTTACCGGGCGCTCATACATATTCAGAGGAGTATCGGCCTGCTGAACGATGCCCTGGTGCATAACTACAATGCGGTCTCCCAGGGTCATAGCTTCGGTCTGATCGTGCGTAACATAAATAGTGGTAACGCCCATAGAGCGGTGCAGCTTCTGCAGCTCGGCTCTCATCTGTACGCGCAGCTTGGCGTCCAGGTTGGAGAGCGGCTCGTCCATTAAGAACACCTGAGGGTGGCGCACAATGGCCCGTCCCATAGCCACGCGCTGGCGCTGACCGCCGGAAAGCTCCTTGGGTTTGCGCAGCAGCAAATGACTTATGCCCAGCAGTTCCGCAGCCTTATCTACTTCTTCCTTAATCTTATCTTCCGGATATTTGCGCTGACGCAGACCAAAAGCCATATTTTCGAATACGGAAAAATGCGGATACAGAGCGTAGCTCTGGAAAACCATGGCGATATCGCGATCTTTGGGAGAGACGTCGTTGACCAGGCGGTCTCCTATATAAATTTCTCCGCTGGTAATTTCCTCCAAGCCGGCGACCATACGCAGAGTAGTAGATTTTCCGCATCCTGAAGCGCCTACCAGGACTAAAAACTCGCCTTCCTTGATATCGAGATCGACGCCCTTAACCACATGAACTTTATTAGGTTTGCGTCCGGGTTTCCAAAATTCAAACCAGCGCTTTTCGGTAGGAACCCAACCGTCATAAATTTTATTGACATTTACCAGACGCACACTGCCCACAATACACCACCTAAATGTATATAAAATCAAAAGCTGTCCTAAGCGTTTCAGACAGCTCCGCCTCGACTTGCTGTATACGGCGCAGGCATGAAACCTTCGGGAGCCTCGCTCTTAAGCTCAAGAGCTTCTGAAGGATTTTTCTTTATCGCTGCCGCCGTAAAAAATGCAAAAAATATCTGCAGTCTAAACAGCACCGAATTCAGCATTTCACTATAAACAGCGAATATCCCCCTCTTAAAAACGAAAAATACCTGCCGATTCTAGCAGAGCTTCCTTTCGGAAAGCCTCTGCCTTACGCGCTTTTCAACGGACGGAGTGACAAAATTGCTTATATCTCCGCCCAGCGAAGCAATCTCTTTAACAGCCCCTGAACTTACGCAGGCATAACGGTCGGAGGTCATTAAAAAAACGGTATCGGTATCCGGCGCCAGAACCCGATTCAGCGCCGCCATTTGACGTTCATTTTCAAAATCCGCCCCTCCCCTCAGGCCCCGCACAATGGCGCAGGCTCCGCAGGAGCGGACAAAATCTGCTAAAAGTCCGGAAAAAGACGCCGTTTTTACATTGGCAATATCATGCAGGCTCTCTTTCAACATAACCTCGCGCTCTTCCAAAGAAAACAGAGAGCGCTTGCTGGGATTGCCCACTACAGCCACTATAAGCTCGTCAAACAGCGCAGAGGCTCTGCGGATAATGTCAAGGTGACCTTTTGTCAAAGGATCAAAGCTGCCGGGGTAAATCGCAATTCTGCTCATAAAACTTTTATGCATCCCCTTCATAAAAGAACTTCGCCCTCTAAAACCGAGCCTTTCGCCGCCCGGAAATTCCGACGCCCTTTAATATGCACGCTGCCTCGGCAGACGACTCCGCTCTCAAAAACGCCCGGAGTATCAATAACCAGTCTCGAGCACTCCCTTAAACCCGGAGCTTCGCCGGGGAACATACGCTCAAAGCTGCTGACCGAATTAATTTCTGCAGGCAAAGTCACTACCGGCGGGCGTTCTCTTTCTTCAACAAGACGCAGACTGTAATCATCGTGCATAACAAAGACATCGGAACGCACGCTCAATAGGTCCGCCAGATTTTTGACCGGCGCAAATCGGGAACGCGGAACTTCAATAGCCGCAGAGCCTGAAAACTGAGAAATTGCCGTGCCGCAGGCCGTTTCAAGCTGATAAACTTTATGCTCGGCGCCGCCTTTTTCTTTCAAAACCTTGCTGTTGCAGATAAGCGGAAGTTCAAAAAATCCTCCGTGAGCTGCGGCAGCTTTATTGACGGCTTCAAGGTCAAACCAAATATTGTTTGTATTGAAATATCGGTATCTGTCAATATCTGCAAAGCTCTCCCGATCCTCAGGCGCACACATTCCCGATTCCCGCAGAATGTAGCGTCCCTCCCGATCCAGAGCCAAGTGGCCTCCTTTTTTGTCGACCTCGCAGCGCCTGGCAGCTTCCATTAAGAACGGGCAGCGGTTTTGCTCCATCCAAGCGGGTATGCGCATGTCCGGCGCCGCCCCTAAATTATCAATGTTGGAAACAAAGAGATAGCGGATATTCCTTTCCAGAAGGCTTTTCAGAATATTGCTGCAGAAAAGCGACAGATAAAGATCCCCATGGCCGGGAGGACACCATTCTCTGTCTTCGTTTTCCCAACAGACGTAAGGATCCAAAGTTTCTGCATCAATGCGGGGGACCTTTGACTGAATCAGCTCTTCCACATGCTTAAGCTCGTCAGATCCGTAATTCCAGCTTAAATAAGTCTGCGTTTCCTTATGAGTATTAAAACTGTTCATAAGAATCAAGGGCAGGCCTTCAGTTCCGGAGACCTTGCGCAGCGCGCGCATCTGCAGCATAACAATATCCAAAAAGCACAGTTTGCCGCGTACTTTAACCAGCGCCTTGGGCCCCTTTTCCAAGCCGATTGTAGTAGCTAAACCTCCGTTAAGCTTCAAGACCGCACATTTATGCAAAAGTTCCCGCTCCCTGTCAGGTTCGGGAATTGCCAGTTCTTCAAGCTTAACCAGAGATTCTACCGGGGAAATATCCTTTTCATAAAGATATATAGAGCTTCCTGAAAAAGCCCGCCTGCAGCAGGATTCAAAGGCTCTGACCCGCAAGTCGGAGAGACCGGCATTTTTCATTTTGTCGGCATAAGCAGTAAAACTGAACTCCATTGCTTCAATCTGTTCCTCTGCAGTAATACTCAGGCCCCGGCAGCCGCAAACACCTTCGGCGCCTCCCAGGCATCCATGGCCGCGATAATATCCCGGTAATGCTCCATAATTATGCGTCGGCGCAGCTTGAAGGTAGGAGTAAGTTCGCCTGCCTGAATCGTAAAGGGCTTAGTCAGAAGAACTATGCGCTGCACCCTCTCATGCTTGGCCACATCGGAAAGAAGCTCGTCAATTGCCTTTTTGACAAGATTAACTATCTCCGGACAAACGGCCAGTTCCTCCCAGGAGCTGAAGCTGAAGCCGATTCTTTTAGCGTACTCCTCCAGCTTAGCGAAATTAGGAACCAGCAAAGCTCCAACCCAGGAACGTCCCTCGCCGATCACCGCCGCCTGCTCAATTAAAGGAGACATGGCCAAACGCGATTCCAGATACTGAGGCGCCACATATTTGCCTGTCGAAGTGCGAATGAGATCCTTAATGCGATCGGTTATGCGCAGATAGCCGTCGGTCTCAAAGGCCCCGACGTCGCCGGTGCGGAAGAAGCCGTCCTCGGTAAAGACAGACTTCGTGGCTTCGGGCTTCTTATAATAGCCCAGCATGACGTTGGGCCCCTTAACCTGGATCTCGCTGTCTTCGCCCAGGCGAATCTCCATGCCGTCCATCGGCAGTCCCACCGTACCGGGAACGCTTTTGCCCAGCAGCGTCGAGGATACCGTAGCCGTAGTTTCGGTAAGACCGTAGCCGTTATTGATAAAAATACCGGAAGCTCTGAAAAATTCGTGAATTTCAGAGGTCAGAGAGGCGCTGCCTACTACCAGATGCTTAATATGGCCGCCGAAAAGATTGCGAATTTTTTTAAACACTATCTGATCGGCTATAAAATTGGACAGCTTTTCCTTAAAACCGGGAGTTTCGCCTCTGATCAAAGTCTCTTGATAACGGCAGCCAGCCTTAACGCATTTGTCGATAATAGCCTGTAAAAATTTATTTTTTTGGGCAAATTTATCGTAAACCGCCGCATAGATTTTTTCCAGGATTCTGGGAACCACCAGAATGACCGCCGGTTTTGCCTCCGGCAGCAGCTTGATAACCTCCGGCGAAGGCTTGCAGTAATGGTAGGTCATGCCCCAGGAATACTGTACGCAGGACCAGCCTCTCTCGAAGACATGGCTCAGCGGCAGCATACAGAAGGAAGCGTCGTTTTCATTGACGTCGGGCAGACGATCCCGGTGAGCCTCGATCTGATGGCACAAATTGCCGTGCGTCAGCATCGCCCCGCGGACCTCGCCGGTAGTGCCGGATGTGTAAACTATAGTCCACAGGTCCTCAGCCCGGCAGGAATCGACAAAACGGTCCCAGTCGGCGGCCAAATCGACCTTCAGGAAATCGGCCAGGCTCTGACATTTAGGATGCTCGCCCTCAATAATTACCGCCCGCTCAGTATCGGGAGCGACCTCAAAAACCGTATCCGCCAATTCAGCGTTGCCGACAAATACGATCCTCGGCTTGGTTTCTTCCAAAATCTGGGAAGCGGCGTCTTTGGAGCAGGCGGCGTGAATCGTCACCGTTACCGTCTTAGCCGCCATAGCTCCGTAGTCTATCTCCGTCCACTCCGGACAGTTGGAAGAATAGAGCGCTATAAAATCTTCGGGACCGAACCCCTCGCGCAGCAGCGCAGAAGCGACTAAGCCGATGTTGTATATAAACTTTTTCCAGGAGACCTCCTGCCACCCGCCGTCTCGATAAACCCTGTAAGCCTGCCGTTCTCCGTATTTTTCGGCATTTTTTTTAAGCCTGGAAATAAAAGGAACATAATTCATCTTTTTAATACCGCTGACTTAATATTATCGCAATTTGCTCCGTACTCTATGACGCGCTGCTCACTTCGGGAATCTGTACCTCGCGGTACTGATGGGCCAAATCTTTTTTGGCCTTCATTATGTTCTCCTCCACCGAAGCGCTCTTGCTGACGATCTCCGCATTCTGTTCCTTTAATTTAGCCATGGCCTCTGCCGAAGGAACAGCGTTATCCTTATATTCATTCTTCAAAAAATTGATTAGCAGCTCGCAGTGCTTGATGCGCAGGCCGAAAGCTTCCTCATAGCCGCTCTGCAGAGGCACGCAGGCCTTGGGACAGCGGGGATAGTCCTTGACGGCGGTCAGCGTCTCTTCAAAGCTGCCCTTCTGCACGGTTAAAAGTTTGACGATTTCGTTTCTCTGTTCCTCGGTCAGACTGCCGTCCAGGCTCTGCCAAAGCTTGCTGAAATCGTAGGCGTCGGCTTCAACGCGCCTCTCATAGACGGTCATCTGCGAAACGTACATGCTGACCATCTGGCCTTCCGACATGCCGCAGGCGCTAAGACAGACGGCCATTATGCCCATAACGGCCCACAGTTTTAATTTGTTCATATAGAAACTCTCAATAGATCCAATGTGCTGAAAATATGACTAAAAAAAGAGTATATTTATTTCGCCTATAAGCCTGTAAAGCCTTTTTATCAAAAGACGACTTAAATATGGACTGCAGGCACACTAAACATCACCGCATACAGAGCGCCGCAAAACCAATAAGGCAATAACGCCGCCTTCCGCCGGCGCAAGAAGCAGAAAGACTAAAACCGTAAAAACAATTACTTATTCTTTATTGACGTATTGTCTAAAATTGCCTTCGCCATTTCTTTGGCAGCGTTTGGCATATCCGCAAAATTATGCGCAACCAGACTGATTTCCATTTCAATATTCGGCTCAACCGTCCCGCAGGCCAGTTTGTTAGGAATCGTAGACAGCATCAATTCTGAAATAATTCCCGGTCCGTTTCCCTCTTGCACCATATTTATTTGAGTGCTTGCAGCTTCTACGACAAAACTGTGAGAAAGGTCTATATCACAGCCGGAAAGCTGCTCCGATATAGATTCGTAAGCAACGCGGCACAGGAGCAATTCAGAGCTGCAGTCTTTGAGATCAAGGCTTAAAGCTTTATCCTTATTGATCGAAACCATACGGTCCGACAACAAAATCTTATGAGCCAGCCCCATATAAGGAGAGGTGCTGATTCCCAAATCCGCCTGATAATTTAAAACCATACTCTTAACCTCTAACGGATTTCCTTCCAGCAATTTCACCTGTACATGAGGGTAGCGTTTTTTGAATTCAGGCAAAACATGCGAGATAATTAAGGATACGCCCAAAGGGACTGAAGCTATACGAACAGTACCGCCCGTCAAATGATTAACATCATATGCAATTTGATAAAGACGGTTTTCCAAATCCGCCATTTTATAAGCGAGAGCAAGTATATCCTTGCCGACTTCAGTCAGCTTAAGGCTGCTTCGCTTACTGCGGATAAAAAGCTTAACGCTTAACTCGTCTTCAAGCTTCTTAATAGCCTGACTGATCGCCGGCTGAGAAATATACAGCTTTTTCGCTGCTTCTGTAACGCTTTCCAGCTCCGCCGCGGCAATAAATATTCGCAGATTATTATTTAACATAACCATTTACTTATGCGCTCTTAATTAAATTAGTATTAGACATTATAATACTTATCCGCTAAAATAAAAACATAAAAGAAACGACGGCGCAAGTCGGTTAAATGACCCGGAGGCAAAGATGAAGACAAGAAAACTGAGAAATCTGGAAGTGTCAGCTATAGGCATGGGCTGCATGGGATTTACGCACGCTTACGGCGACGGTCCCGCCGAATCGGAGGGAATTGCCTTAGTACATAAAGCGTTTGATTTAGGATGCAGCTTTTTCGATACTGCGGAAATGTACTCGTATTTCAAAAATGAAGAATTTGTCGGCAAAGCCTTGCAGGGACTGCCTCGCGACAAGGTGATTATCTCAGATAAATTCTGGCCTTTTCCGCTCCCGGGACAGGATCTTCCGGAAGGGAAACTGAGCGAGAAAGGTATCCGCAGATGCTTGGAGGATTCGCTGAAAAGGCTGAGGACCGACTATATAGATCTTTACATCGAGCATCAGATGGAAGACGGCAGCGAAGAAGCTGTCGCTGAAGTTATGGGCAAGCTTATAGAAGAGGGGAAAATCAGAGCATGGGGGCAGTCATCTCCTTCCGCAGAGCAGATAAAAAAAGCCCATGCGGTTACGCCGATTACTGCGATTCAAAGCGAATACTCCATGATGGAGAGAAAATGGGAAAAGGATGTTCTTCCCCTGTGCAGAGAAGCCGGCATCGGATTTATGGCATTTTCTCCCATGGGCAACGGCTTTTTAAGCGGCAAATACGCGAGCGGCGCCAAATTCCAGAGTACAGACCTCAGAAGCGTAATCACACGCTTTAATCCGGAAAATATGGCAGCCAATGCCCCGCTGCTCGATCTTATAAACCGATATGCAGAAATTAAAGGCTGTACGTCTGCTCAGATTGCCCTGGCTTGGATACTGAAAGGCTGGGAATTTGTCGTACCTATTCCGGGCATGCGCAGAGAATCAAGAATTATAGAAAATCTCAGCGCCGCAGACGTTGAACTGACAGATGAAGAATACAGGATGATTAATACTGTTCTTTCCACAATAACGGTACACGGAAGCAGAGACGGGAAAGATATCGTGAAATTGGGGACGGTTCCTGTCAATGTAACAAGGTAGAAAACAGACAAAGACTGCTGCTGCACACAGTAAAAAAAGGGTCTGACAGCTGCTTGACGCAGATATCGGACCCTTCGGCTTTAAAGCTTAAGCGGCTTTATTTCTCAGCTTAGAAATCCATGCCGCCCATGCCGCCGGGCATACCGCCGGGCATGCCGCCGCCCATACCGGCAGCGGGATCGGGTTTCTGAGGCTTCTCGGCGATCAAGGTCTCGGTGGTGAGCACCATGGCCGCGATGGAAGCGGCGTTCTGCAGAGCGGAACGGGTGACCTTGACGGGGTCGATGATGCCGTTGGCTACCATATCCTTGAACTCGCGGTTCAAAGCGTCATAGCCGATGCCGGGAGCGGCTTCCTTGACCTTCTCGACGATGACGGAACCTTCGACGCCGGCGTTGACGGCGATTAAGCGCAGAGGCTCAGTCAAAGCCTGACGCACGATATCGACGGCGACCTGCTGGTCTCCCTCGAGCTTAATGGAGTCGAGAACCGGCAGAGCTCTGATGAAGGCGGTTCCGCCGCCGGGGATAATGCCCTCTTCAACGGCGGCGCGGGTGGCGGACAGAGCGTCCTCCAGGCGGTGCTTCTTCTCTTTGAGCTCGGTTTCGGTGGCCGCGCCTACGCGGATGACGGCTACGCCGCCGGCCAGCTTAGCCAGGCGCTCCTGCAGCTTCTCGCGATCGTACTCGGAATCGCTGTCGGCGATCTGACGGCGGATCTGCTCGATGCGTCCCTTGATATCCTCTTCGGCGCCGCGTCCCTCGACGATGGTGGTGTTGTCTTTGGTGACGGTAACGCGGACGGCGCTGCCCAGAGAATCCAGACCGACGTTCTCAAGCTTGAGGCCGATCTCGTCGCTGACGACCTGAGTGCCGGTCAGAATGGCGATATCCTTGAGCATCTCCTTGCGGCGATCGCCAAAGCCGGGGGCCTTAACGGCGACGACCTTCAGAAGGCCGCGAACCTTGTTGTAAACCAAAGTAGCCAGGGCTTCGCCCTCGACGTCCTCGGCGATAATGAGCAGAGGACGGCCGCTGCGGGAGATGTCCTCCAAAAGATGTACGATGTCCTGAATGCCGGAAATCTTCTTCTCGGTAATCAGAACGAAGGGATCCTCCAAAACGGCTTCCATTCTCTCGGGATCGGTGTAGAAGTAAGGAGAGATATAGCCCTTGTCAAACTGCATGCCCTCGACATACTCGAGGTAGGTGTGCATGGTCTTGGATTCCTCGACGGTAATGACGCCGTCTTTGCCGACTTTATCCATAGCCTCGGCGATCAGTTCGCCTATAGCTTTGTCGTTGTTGGCGGAAATGGTCGCGGCCTGAGCGATAGCTTCGCTGGTCTCTACCGGTACGGCCATGCCTTTAATGGCCTCGACGACCTTATCCACAACCTGCTCGATGCCGCGCTTGATGAACATGGGGTTGGCGCCGGCGGTTACGTTCTTCATACCGGCGTGAACCATAGCCTGAGCCAGCACGGTGGCGGTGGTGGTGCCGTCGCCGGCGATGTCGTTGGTCTTGGAAGCGACTTCGCGGACCAGCTGAGCGCCCATATTTTCAAAGGGATCGGCCAATTCAATATCTTTGGCGATCGTCACACCGTCGTTGGTGATGGTGGGAGAGCCGAATTTCTTGTCGAGAACGACGTTGCGGCCGCGGGGGCCTAAAGTGACGCGCACGGCATTGGCGAGGGTATCGACGCCTTTTTCCAAAGCTTTGCGGGCTTCCTGGCCATAGATAACCATCTTAGCTGCCATAGTAAAAATCCTCCGAAAAATCTATTTTAAATAAAAAGCTTGAATGCGGATAAAAAACTAAGCGATAACGCCCATAATTTCGCGCTGATCGACAATTACATACTCTTCGCCGTCGATCTTGACTTCAGAGCCGGAATATTTTCCCAACAAAATGATCTGGCCGACTTCAACTTCCATCTGATTGCGCTTGCCGTTATCCAGAAGCTTGCCGTTTCCGACAGCCACAACTTCGCATTTCATGGGTTTTTCCTGAGCGCTGTCAGGAATATAAAGTCCGCCGGCAGTTTTCTGCTCGGAAGCCAAGCGTTTGCATACAACGCGATCACCTAACGGTCTAATAGACAAAGCCATTACAAACCTCCAAAAAAAATTCGCGTTCCGACCGGAACGGAATGAAAATGTTCATTTATTATTTCTGATCTGACAGAAAGCTTTAATCTTGTCTCGGATATTACGATCCCCAAAGAATCCTCCCCTGCCTTCGATAACTTTTTTAATGTTAGATGTGCGTTAGAAGATCGTTTAAGAAAAATATCCGTCCCGGCCGCAGCCTTTCAGATCCGGCTCAGAATAGCAGAAAACGGGGGAAACGCGTTCCCCCGCTTTCATTGCGGGCAGATTCCTTTACCGCCGCCGGCAGTTTTATTCCCTGTCATTGAAGGCCGGGTTTGTTCCTTGTCATTCTGAGCGAAGCGAAGAATCTTAATCCTTTAAGAATCTGCTACAGCTTATAAAGCCGGCTGTATTTTTCTTCGAGATAATTGACGAAGGGCTCGGCCGAGAGGCTCTGTCCCGCAACCTCTCTGAGAAGCTCGGCGGGATAGAGGCGCTGACCCCATACATATATGTGATCGTGGAGCCACTGACGGATTTCTCCCAGTCTGCCATGGCGCAGAATCTCGTCGGTATCGCCCAAATCGCGCTTCATGGCCTCAAAGGTCTGAGCCCCGATCAGATTGCCCAGCGCGTAGGCGGGGAAATAGCCGAACAGACCGGAGGGCCAGTGCACGTCCTGCAGGCAGCCCTGAGTATCGGTCTCGGGGACGATGCCCAGATAATCGCGCATGGCCTGATTCCAGGCTTCGGGCAGGTCCTTGACCTCCAGGCTGCCTTCAATTAAAGCTTTTTCCAGCTCAAAGCGCAGCATGACGTGGAGGCTGTAGGTCACCTCGTCCGCCTCGGTGCGGATAAAGGAAGGCGTTACATAATTTATGGCCGCATAAAATTCGTCCAAGTCGGCGCCCAGGGTCTGAGCGGGGAAATAAGATTTAAATACGGGGAAATAATGCTCCCAGAAAGCCCGGCTGCGGCCGATAATGTTCTCCCAGAGCCTCGATTCGCTCTCATGGACGGCCATCGAGGTTCCGCCCTCTAAAGGCGTATGGGTCCATTCGGCGGGCGAACCCTGCTCGTACAAGGCGTGGCCGGTCTCGTGCAGGGCCGTAAACATAGCGGCGGTGACGACATTGGCCTGGAATTTGTTGGTTACGCGCACGTCGCGGGTCGAGAAGGAGCAGCAGAAGGGATGGATCACATCGTCCAGGCGGCCTCTGGTCCAGTCGTAGCCCATGTCGGTCATCAGGCGGTGGCACATCTGACGCTGAATACTGACCGGATACTCCTGCTTAATGAGACGCAGATTGGGCTTTTCGGCTTTGGCGATGCGCTTAACCAGGTCCACCAGCTTGACCCGCAGCTCGCCGAAAACTCTGCTCACCTCGGAAACGGTAAGGCCCGGCTCGTAGATATCCAGCAGAGCGTCATAAATATGCTCTTTATAGCCTATGGCCTCGGCCTTTTTGCGGCAGAGCTCAACCACCCGCTCCAGGGCCGGACGGAAGGCCTCGAAGTCGTTGTTCTTGCGGGCCCGCATCCAGACGCTCTGGGCCTTGGAACAGGCCGCCGTCAGCTCGGAGGCTACTTCTGCGGGAACCTTGGTATTCTGATCGACCATGCGGCGGACCCGCCGCAGCAGGTGTCCCTTGACGCCGCGGTTCTGAAGCGAATAGGGATTGGCGTCCCCGTCATAGGAAGGATCGGCCGCCTCGCGCATGAGCTCCTTGTCCGAATCGTAGAGAAGCTCGGCCAGCTTCGGATCCGTCAGCAAATTATGGGCCAGCTCGGAGACGACCGCCGACTGATCGGCTCTGGCTTCCTCCGCGCCCACCGGCATGCCCACCTCCAAATCCCACATCAGGAATTCGGAGATTTCATTTAAACAGGCGATCTGTTTGACTCTTTTCAGTAATTTTTCGTAAGCAGACATTGGCTCTTCCCCTGTAACTAAAGCTTTTTATAGGCAGATTTTCTGCGTCCGGGACGCCGATTCCCCCGTTTCGGGCGGCGGCATACAAAAGCGGTCCGCTTAAATATTTTGTGTTCAGAGCGCCGCCGCAGCCGCCTCTATCCAGTTAACAAAACCGCAATATACAGGCAATATTCGGGAAACACAATGCTAATGTTTTGATCCGCATTCAGTTTATATACTCATCCCAGAGAAAAGAACAGAGAGCTTTTCCCGACAGAGCGGCAGCAGAGCAAAGCTGTGCGGCCGCTGAAAAATAACCGTTAGGAGTATAAAAACATGTTGGACGATCTCAAGGTTTTAAAAATCACCCGCTATCAGAACGGCACGGCCCTGGCCGGAGTCAACTTCAGCTTAGGTCCGGTAGTCGTAAGAGGGGCCAAAATCTTTGCCAAAGACGGCAAGCGCTGGCTCTCTATGCCCGGCCGCATAGACCAGAACGGAGAATGGGGCGACCTGGTCTATTTTTTAGACAAAAATGTAAGAAGCTTAGTGGAAAGCGCGGTTCTTCAGGAATTCGACGCCTCCGCTGCTCAGTCTCAGCAGCCAGCCGAAGTTTAACGAGGCTGCGGCTGATAAAAAAGCCGAATTTCAGTCCCGTTTCCTTACAAGAATTCTTAAAGGCCGTTTCAAGCCTTTATATATCATCACAAACTATTTACAGCAAAAGGAGTACAATAATATGCAGTACGATATCGAAATCAGACAAATCACCATCCCCGCCGACACCGAAGGCTACACCAAGGCCAACGTCATGCTGCGCATAGGGCCCTTGATGATAAAAGGCGCCAAAATCTTTGAAAAGGACAAGGAACGCTGGCTTTCCATGCCGGCCCGCCGCATGAAAAACGGCAGTTGGATCGACATCGTTTACTTTACCGACCGAGAGGACCGCAAGGAAATTGAGGAGTTGGTCCTCCGACAGTACGATCTGATGGCCCAGCAGGCTTCGCTCAAGCCGCAGAAGCAGACCGCCTGAACCAAAGGCCCTGACAGAGCGGGGCCTTATACCTGAAGTTTGGGTTCGCTTTGCCGCCGCCTCCCGCCCCCCCCTTATCCCGGGCGCGGCAGAGCGGCCCTTTTTGCGCTGTAAAACCTCTTTTAAGAAATTATCGGCAAGGTCCGCTGCGCACGTTTCAGACCCATCCTTCGCGGAATGATACAGTTCAAAATACTGTCGGTAAGTTAAGCAAAAACAGGCTTTTTGCAAACACGCTTAATAAAGGTTTTCTTTGACGCGTACGCGGAGATTCGAGCGTAAGCGAGCGCGAAGCGGTAGCGACAAAGAAAACCGGCATAGCGAAAACATGCAGA
>JAFTAM010000070.1 GCA_017458675.1 bacterium | reverse complement strand
CTTGCCCATGGCGTAGGTCCAGCCGAATATGAAAGGAGCGGTCAGGAGGCCGCCTACTAAGGGCACTATCGCTTTGACGATGCCGGCGGTGAGCTGTCCGAAAATGGTAGTTCCGCAGGAGGCGGCGATAATGCCTATGACGCCTTCGGTAGGCTCCTTGACGCCGTAAATCTTGGCGATGGCGAAGATCAGGGCTGTCTGCAGCGGAGCCAGCAGCACGAAGTCGGTGAAGGGTATGGGCAGAATGACGATGCCGGCGGCCCATAAGGAGAAGTTCATTATCGTATCTTTGGCCCGTTCGCGTTTATCTTCCAGACTGGAGTTTTCGCCGAAGAAATCGCTCAGCGGCGGCAGAGGCTTGGAAGCGCCGCGCATTTGGGAGGCGGAAGGATAGCTTGCCTGGCCCGGCATGGAAGGCGCGGAGTTAAAATCGTAGGATTCAAAGTATTGGGGAGGCGCGGCCGCCGGAGCGGGCGCAGGCTGAGCTGCGGCGGGTCCCGGAGCGGGATTTGAGGGCGCAGAAGCCGGAGGCGGAGTCGGCGCCGAGTAAGCATAAGAGCCGCCTGAGTTTGTCGGAGCCGGCGCTTTATTTATGACGCTGCCGCAGATGTTGCAGAAGCGGGCGGCTTCACGCAGCGGAGAACCGCAGTTATTACAAAATTTAGCCATGTTTATTATACCTCCTCAGCTTCGGCCATTGTCTTTCGGTATAGGCAGGCCGCGTTCCTGGAAATGAAGTTTTCCGGTTTCTGCTTCTTTTATCGGAGAAAGCGCGGCGTTTGCCCGCAAGGTTAAATATTTAATCCAGGAAATAGCGCGGGGTTTGCCAAAAAGCAACTGACTTGACAGAAATCGTTTTAAAAATTGTATGAACAGTAAAAAATCGAAAAATAACTGCATATCGCTGAAAAAGCCTGAATCTGCCGACAAAGCTGGAAAGAGCGGAGAACTGCCTTTCAGCGAGGCGGAAACAATAGATATGGGAAACGGTACGCCTTCCTGGCATGAGCCGGATAAGGACAAAACGGCCGCGGCTGAGACGGCAAGTCTCGCCGGCTCTGACGCCGCTGCAGAGGAGACTGCGGCGGCGCAAACCCCTGCCGGCGATTCGGGGCTGCACGAAAAATTTGACGGAGAGATTAAACCTGCCGAGGGCAGAGGCGCGAAGACTGAATTTTTCAGTCTAAAAGCGGCGTTCGGGATTATTTTAGTCCTGATTCTGCTGGGCGCGGGCGTTTTTTTCTTCTATTCTCTGGCTAAGGACAATGACGCCGAATATAAGCCTATTTTAGAGACAGCAGTTAAGCTAGCTCCTGAGAATACCGATTTCTTAGCAGTTTTCGACTTTGAGAAAAATGCGGAAATGTTTGCCGTGCAGAGGAAGATGGCCGAGAGCTTCTTAAATAACGCAGCTTTGATGTCGGCCTTTATAAATAAGGATGCGGCTATCGGCAAGTACGTCGATTTTAACCGGGGCTTGAGCAAGCATTTGACCGGCGGCGGGGCGCTGTTCGGAAAAATCAGCGTCGGCTCGCAGCCTGGCTTCGGGAAACTCATTTTTCTTTTGAAGATCGACGATGAAAAAGCGGTGGCCGATATTTTGGAGCATATTACGGCCAGTCTGGAGAGCAAGCGGCTTTTGAGCTATACTGTGCAGACCTGCGGCGATCTGCAGATTCACGTTCCGACCGCAAACCAATCGGGGGCGGCCTGGGCGGTTAAGGACGGCTTGCTGTGGCTGGGCGGCTCCGCAGAAGCTCTGCGGGAAATACTGCAGCCTGAACCAGGTTTTCGTTCTCTGGCTTCAAGTCCGGTCTATCAGAAGGCTTTGCTCGAGGCTTCCCATCATGAAAACGGCTTGATTTACTGCAATATGGCTGAGGTATTCGGCTCGCTCGGCGGCGGAGACGACAATCTGCTGATTTACTCCCTGAAGAACGGCAGATACGGCATTGTCGGCTTTAAAGTCCGCGGCGGAGAGGCCGCTTCGAAGGAGGCGGTTTTAGAATATAACGGCCGTATCGTGTTTACGGAAGCCTTTGTCAGCAAGGTAAAGGCCAAAATTTTCAATTCCGGCAATGTCATTGAGTTTAAATCGCTGAAATATCAGCCGGTGGATAACGGCTCCTGCCTGGGCGTAAATATCAGGATGCTTTTCGATTTGTTCGGGGAGACTTTGGGACAGGTTTCGGAAATGGGTGCTTCCGAGGGAGGGAGCAGCTGGGTCGTGCGCAGCGCCGCCTATATGCTTCGTCCTCTGTTGGAATGCTGCAGCGGAGAGCTGACTTTTTCCCTGAAAAATTTAGGCGAGCTGAGCGGAAGCAGAGGCTTGAACGGCGGCGGAGGCTCGGCGGATATTATTTCCAAGCTGCGCTCGGAGAAATGGACAGTCTGTCTGGGACTGCGCAGCCGAGAAGAATTTGAAGCTGCGCTTGACGGCGTTCCTTTTTTATCTGCGTTTCTGAAGCGCGCGGAACAGCGCGGCGCCGGAAGCGCCAAAATTTATAATTTGTTCGGCGGCGTCCAGATGGCTATGACCGACGGCATGCTGATTTTCCTGGGCAACAGCTCCGCTGCGGAGGCCGACAGGGCCGTTTCAGGCGGGCTTGAAAACAGCTGGCACAAGGAGCTGGTCAAATTGAACGGCGGCGTCCCCTTTAAAGGAATCGGCTTCATGGTTGAGGACGTGCGCGCCAACACTAAAGCCATAGCCGACGGTCTTTCCGGACGCGGCGGCGCAGATGCCGGAGCGGCTAAAACTCTGTGGTCGGTGAGCGAGACTTTAGGCATAAGGTGTTCGGTCCTTTCCGTGGACGATCGCGGCTTGGTTATTTCCGGCGCGGCGGAATTCAGCGCCGAATGAGGAAAAGGCGGCAAAGCTGTCTCTCTGCCGCTTAAGGACTTGCAGCGGAGAATCTTAAAGCGGCCGACGCTTGTGTATTTTGAGAAAGAAAACTTAAAAATGGCGGATTTCATCGATATAAAGGCTTATCCCGTGAAAAATGTTCTGGACAGGCTTTTGAAGGACAGAACCACCGGCGGGAATATTGTTTTTGCCTCTGAGGTCAAATGCGGCGATAATTGCAGGATAAGCGCCGAAACGCCTATTACCGGCAGCCTTCTGAGGGAGTTTGAATCCTATGTCATGCAGCGCCGGGTGAACAAGAGCCTCAGGGAGCAGACCGAGCGCACCCGCAAAAGGGCCGAGGTCTTTACGCCGGCCTGGATATGCAACAAGATGAACAATTTCTGCGATTCCGAATGGTTCGGGCGCGAAGGCGTTTTTAATATCGAAAACGGCCATAGCTGGGAGCCTGTAAAGAATAAAATCAGCTTTGAGGGGACGGGAAATTGGCAGGATTATGTAGATTCGAGGCGCTTGGAAATTACCTGCGGCGAAGCGCCTTACCTGGTTTCCCGTTACGACGCGGCCGGTGGAGAGGGGATTCCCATTGAAAGGCGGGTTGGCAT
>JAFTAM010000069.1 GCA_017458675.1 bacterium | reverse complement strand
AGGTTTTCTTTGACGCGTACGCGGAGATTCGAGCGTAAGCGAGCGCGAAGCGGTAGCGACAAAGAAAACCGGCATAGCGAAAACATGCAGAACATGCTCTAAAGATTCTTCGCTGCGCTCAGAATGACATGGGAAACATTTTCAAGCATTGGTGGAACAAGTTAATGTACCATTTTTAGCAAATTATAGGTTTAACTTACCGACATTGTGTTTCGCACAGGTTTTGTTTTGCTCTGAAGCGAGCGTCCGAGCAAAATGCAGCCGCGGGGTCAAATTCAAAACCAAACCGATATAACTGAAACAGACTCCGCCGTCATTCTGAGCGCAGGAATCAGACTTATCCGCTTATCGAAAGCTTCACTTCAGCGGACATGCCTCCGGTTTCCGCCGGTCCGGCTCGGCGCAGAGCTCCGCAGCCGACAAAAAAAAGGGCTGTCGGCTCAAAATGAGGTATACGAAAAAATGCAAAATAATTCCGAAGCCAATATAAACCAACACTCCGAAAAAACCTGTCCGCGCTGCAGCGGCACGGGAGTATGCATAGAATGTCAGGGCAGCGGCAAAATCACCTGCATAAGCTGTCAGGGCAAAGGATCTGTAGGCGTATCGAGTCAGGGAAAACCTATTCCCTGCCGCGCCTGCGGCGGTAAAAAGACCGCAGACTGCAGTCCTAAATGCTCCTCCTGCAACGGAACCGGCGTTATCAGCAGAGCCTATCAGGAAGAAATTTCCCGCAAATATGTCAAGGTATCCGGGCAAGGGCGCATACTCTGGGCAGGCAAAGCGATAATTATTACCTGTATAGCCGTCTTTTTGCTGCAAAGACTGCTGCCGCCGCCGCTCAATCTCATCTTTAATTCCTGGATGGCTCCCTATTCTCTGCGCTCCGATCCCGGAGCGGTATGGCATTTGCTGACAGGGGCTCTGGCTCACGGCGGCATTCTGCATTTAATATGCAATTTGTACTGCATTTTTATTCTTACGGATGAGTTGGAAAGCTTAATCGGCGGAAAAAGTTTTTTGAGCATATTTATACTCGGCGCGGCAAGCGGAGGACTGCTTTCGGCCTTCTTCAATTTCAGAAGCGGCATCGGCGCTTCCGGCGGAATATACGCTTTAACGGCGGTTTACTTTCTTTTGAATCGGCGCTTCAATTCCGGCAGCAGACGGGCCGCCGACGGATTCTTCTTCAGCTTAGTCTTCTTTCTGATTTTGGGATTCTCCATGCAGTTGGCCGGCGTAGGTTTTTTAGATAATTTAGGCCACCTGGGAGGATTGTGCTTCGGCCTGCTCTGGGGCGGTCTCGCCAAGGATCCGCAGAAAAAGAGCTGAAGACCGCAGACTCTCTCCGAGAGAAGGCGGCGGAGCGTCAAACTGACGCAGATCCGCCGCGCCTGTCGCAGCGTACGATGCCGAAACAGCCCGCCAATAATCTCCTTCGCGAAGCCCAGCAACCCTGAGAAGCGAACTTTGCGGACGGTGCAGAACGAAATCGGCGCAAACTGACAGAGCGGCTCAGGGAAACGCTTCTGCCAAAAATTTTATTAAATATCCAGATTTTTTTAGAAAAACAGCAAAAATTGCAATTCTGCGGCAGGAATTAAAAAAACTTAAAACAAGGAAAGCGGCCTTGAAAAAATGAGTCTGTAATATTATTAGACTATCTCATTTAAAACGCAGATTACGGAATTTTCTATGAAATCGACAACCGCCCTAAAAGGGCTGATACTAACGCTGAGCCTGACCGCTCCGGCCTGGAGCGCTCCCCTATTTCCCGATGTTCCCGAAAACCATTGGGCCCGCGACGCTGTCGCCTCTCTGGCAGCCAAGGGCCTCATAGAGGGCTATCCCGACGCTTATTTTAAAGGCGACCGACAAGCCTCCCGCTGGGAGCTGGCTTTAGTTACGGCCCGCCTGCTCAGCAAGCTGGAAAACGACCACGTCGCTCTGGCCACCAAAGCCGAACTGGAGGAGCTCAATAAGCTAGCCGCCGCTCTGCGCAGCGAACTGGAGGCTTTAGGCGTAAGAGTCAGCAGCCTGGAGGACAAGGTTCAGCTTCTGGATACGCGTGTGAGCGATCTCGAGCGCATCAGCTTCTACGGCGAATACAAGGCCCGCATCACCACCGCCTCGATGCGCAACACAGGTCTGGGATCGCTGGGCAATCCGGCCATTATTGAGTATAACGACGCAGTAGGTTCAAACGTGGGCGCCGGCGGCGTCATTCCCCCGCCCTCTCCCGCGGCCGGCATGACCTTCAATACCTTTGTATTCGGTATTATGTCCGTTACCGACTGGAGTAACGGCCGGCCCATGGTAAGCGGAACCAGCATAGGCCAGACGCTGATGGTGGGGACGAAAATCCGCATGACCGACGATTTGGACTGCGGCGCGGAATTCAGCGCCTATTCCAGCTGCGGCAATAAGGTCATGGACGCCTTCTGGGGAGTGGGACAGCCTTACCTGAGCAATCCCTTTACAGCCTCCACCGTCAGCAAGAGCGATCCTCAGGGTTTAACTCATAGGCCTTATGTAAAGATGGCCCTGGACAATTTCTGGATGGAGCATAAACCCAGCAAAACCAGACTGATCCTGGGTTCCTTCAACGAAGACAATTTCGACCCCATGATCTATGTGGGGCAGCGCGATCCCAACGCCTGGAGCGATCGTTATCTGAACTCCTACGGTCTGCTTCTGAGCGGACAGAGCGATTTGGGAGAGGACGCCGCCGTCAAATGGCAGCTCATGGGCACGGCCCTGGCCGACAGCGTTTCCAATACGCTCTTTCCCGACCGCACTTATCAGACCCACGCTCAGGGCGCCAACGCCGAGTTTACTTTCGCCAAAGAGCGCGGCAGCTTTAAAGTAAACTTCCTCCACGCTGCCAACGACTGCGACGACGGCAGCGCGCTGCAGGGCTTAATTGCCGCCAGCAACTACACGCTGGGATGGGTGAACCCCAACGGCTACTACATCAATCAGCTGGGCGGGCCGGGCAATTCCCAGACCGCCGGCATGGGCAGCACCTCTGACGTGCGTCCCATCTCCATGGTCGGCGCAGCAGGAAACGACGGAATTACCGGCGTTCCCGGCGTTCCCAACGTGGGCGGCATCGGCCCCCAGGATATGCTCAATTACGGAGTCAGCGCCAGGTACGATTTTGAAGCCGAAACCGTAAAGCCGAGCCTGTTCGCCGAATATGCCCATACCGACTACAAGCCCTCCAAAAATTCCCCCTACAGCGTGGGCGGCAGCGCTTTCCGCGCCGGCCTGGATTTAGACATTTTCGACGGCGCGCTCAAGTTTGAGGGGACCTATCAGAGCACCGATCCTACCTACGATCCCTTCGTACTTAACTACCCGGAAATCAACGGCATCGGCAACACTCTCTGGCACGTGCCCTGCTTCACCTATTACAATTCCCTTTATTCTCTGCACGATACCGACATATATACGCACAACCGCAAAGGCTGGAAGGGCAAGCTGGACTGGAAGTTCTGTCCTACCGGTTTACTCAGTTTTACCTACGGCGATTTCAATCAGGTAAAAACCTCCTGCCAGGATGTACGCTTCTCGGCCGGCTCGCTGGGACTGGGAACGCCCAATACCGACGTCCTGGGCTTCTCGCCCGGCTTTATGGACCCGGTGTTCGGCGGCTTCTCTGCCGAAACGTTCGCTCCCGACGGCAGCGGCAACGCCTACGGCAAAGTTCTGGAAAATCCGAGGGGACGCGTGCAGAACTGGTCGGTCCGGGCCGGCTTCAAATATCCTTTGGAGTATCCTAAAAACAAGCGCTGCATCGGTATTAACGGCGGCGCTACCAGCACCCACTTTACCCGCCATTCCAATCTGGCCGATATGCTGACCTCGGCCACCCGCTGGGGCGCGGAGAGCCAGAACTATGTAAACTGCTATCTGGACGCCTGGCAGGTCAACCTCAATTACGATATATCCACCAACACCCGCATGAACATGGGCTACAAAGCCATCGATATTTACGGCCATATGGATCACCTGGGCGTAATGAACGCCTATGCCAACGCCATTCAGGCCAGCGACTTCGAGGTTTTGAACATGGAACAGCGCATCCCCAACCTTTCGGTAGAATGGGATATCACCGACCAGATGACCTGGGGCGCTCTGGGCGAGTTCTACTACACAAAGGACCGCATGCGCGAGGACATTTATGCGAGCCCCGGCATTCCTGCGCTGAACATCAACTTCGGTCCCCAGCAGGGGGCTCACCCCTTCAACTGGCAGGGCTACATGGTCAGTACTTACCTAAACTTTAAATTTTAAGCTGCAGCGTCATTCTGAACTTAAAGCCAAGAATAAAGAATAACAGATTCTTCGCCGACGATCAGAATGACGGCCCAGAGAGACTGACTGCCGAAACGACGGCAAGGGTACGCAGCACGGGAAACGTCAAAAGACGCAGCGCTCGGGCGCCGATTGGCGAAATAAGACTCAGAGGCGGCAAAAACTATTCTGAGCGCAGCAATTCTTAATTAGAAGCGGGATTGCGCTTCCTTTACCAGAATTATTAAAACATTATGAGATTGCGTGTAGGTATTTTGGGCGGAACCTTCTGCCCCATTCATTGCGGACATTTGCGTATGGGCATCGAGGTGGCGGAACAGACAGGTCTGGACCGCATCATGATCATGCCCAACAATCTGCCTCCTCACAAGGACGCTCCCAACGTCTCCGCCCAGGACCGTCTGATGATGTGCCGTCTGGCCGCCCAGACCTGTCCCCTCTTTACGGTCAGCGATCTGGAGATCTCCCGAGGCAAGATGTCTTATACCATCAATACGGTAATGGAGCTTACCTACCAGAATCCCGGCTGTGCGTTCTCTTTCATTGCCGGCGCAGATTCTCTGATCTATTCCGTTTGGTATAAACTCGATGAAATCTTATCCCACCTGGAATATTTCTATGTTCTGAACCGCCCCGGCGTCAGTCTGGAGGAACTCCAATACAAGCTGGAAAAGATGAATCTCATAAATGTCAATAAGATCATCTGGGTTGAAAGCCCCGGTTTGGATATCTCCTCTACCCATATCAGGCAGCTGCTCGCCGAAGGGCGCTCCGCCCGCTACTTAGTGCCGGACAGCGTGCTCGACTACATAAAAATCAGGCGGCTCTTCCGCTGAACCAATCAACAAAGGGGCTGTGAAAAAACAGTCTTAATAAAAGAGGTCATCTGGATAATCCAGGTGACCCCTTTTTGTGTTAGAAATAATTTAAAATGAAAAACCTAACACAACCATATTTTAATGCCAAGCAAGGATTTTTGCCAGTATT
>JAFTAM010000068.1 GCA_017458675.1 bacterium | reverse complement strand
TTTCTTTTGCTCTGAAGCGAGCGTCCGAAGCGAAGCGCAGTCGCGGAGCGAAGTGCAAAACAAAACCGGCATAGCGAAAACATGCAGAACATGTTCCTAAAGATTCTTCGCTCCGCTCAGAATGACAAGGGAAAAAGAGCTCTGAAGGACAGGGAAAAAAGAGCCTAAGGACAGCTGCCGCCGTTAAGCTAAGCAAAAACAGGCTTGCAGCATACATTCTTTGCACAGGTTTTCTTTTGCTCTGAAGCGAGCGTCCGAGCTCCGGATGCGGCGAGCGCAGAGCGAAGTGCAAAACAAAACCCACATAGCAAAAACACGCAGAACATGATTGACAGATTCTTCGATGCGCTCTCAATGATAAGGGAAAAGGCGCGGAAGGACAGCGGTCTTTATTCGTCAATAGTTTTGCTGGTGAAATGATAAAAGAGCTCCTCCAGACCGGGCTTCTGCAGAATTTTCCTGCCGCCCTTAAGCTTTTCCGTCTGCGCAGGAAGATGTTTCTCGCATAAATCCAGAGGATTGCCGCTGCAGACGATTTTACCCCCGTCCAGAATAGCTATCGAGGAGCAAAGCTCCTCAGCTTCCTCCAGATAATGGGTAGTCAGCAGCACCCCTCCCCCTTGGCGGCAGTATTCTCTGATTATGTTCCTCACTTTTTTGGCGGCGTTGGGGTCCAGACCGGAGGCGGGTTCGTCCAAAAACAAAAATTCGGGATTTCCTACCAAAGCTCTGGCCAAAGCCAGGCGCTGACGCATGCCTTTGGACAGCGAAGAAACCGCCTCCCCAGCCTTATGGCTTAAATCCACCAGCTCCAGCAGTTCCTCGGCTCTGCGTTTCGGCTTGGGGACTCTGAATATTTCCGCAAAAAAACTTAAATTGGCCAATACCGACAGGCGCTCATAGTGGCCGGTATTTTCAGGCATAACCCCGATGAGCCCGTGCAGTTTTTCCGCCTGAGCGGCGTTTCCGGGATCCAAACCCAGAACCCGCACTTCCCCCTGAGTCGGCTTCAGAGCGCCGTACAAAATTTTAACCGTAGTAGTCTTGCCCGCCCCGTTAGCTCCCAGCAGACCGAACACCTCTCCCTTGCGGGCCGTAAAGCTGATATCCCGCAAAGCCTGCAGACTGCCGAAATTATGAGACAAATTTTTAACGCTGACAGCAGAGTCCATATTCAATAAAAACTTTCATTCCCAAAAACATATTACAGTCTGATCATCTGCAGCAGGCACCAGACCAAACCGCCGCCGGCTAAAAATCTGGGTATCAGCAGACGCCATACCCGCGGATAACGGGAGAGTCCTTCTCTTTCATTTTTTAAGCTCTCAACCGCAACGGAAAAATCTCTGCCGTCCAGCCAGCCCCGGACCTCGGCCTCCTCGCCCTCTTTAAACTGCCAGCCCAGATAATCGCCCAAACGGAAAAGGCGGCTGCTCTTTTCCTTTTCCCCCGCCTCCCCGCCAGTCTCTATCCTGATCCAGGAATCGTCCAGGCCTGGCGTATCTTCCCTGGAGATCGCGCCCTTCAAAGCTATCTTCTCATAACGGCAGTTAAATTTCAATTTCCCGATGTTCTCATTATCATAGAGCAGGCTGTCATCATACTCGCTGCCGATTTTTACTATAAAGCCCAATCCCAGAAACAGAGCCGGAGCGCCCCAGAGACCGCGCCCCCAATAGACCCAGGCGCACATTAAAAGAGCCAAAACCCAAGGCAGCCAATCGGGAACCGTCTTTACCGGCGCCGGCGGAGTCTCCGAAAAATCCCGCTTGCCCAGGCTCAGGCCCCAGGCCATGCAGCGTTTGGCTTCCCGAAAATCCACTGGGGAGAAAATATCCAGACAGCCTACCCAGGCGGCGGTGCGCTCGCATTTAATTAAAGGCAGCATGAGAGCTTCATGCACGGCCTCCGGCATAGCTTCTCCACCTCGGCGCAGCTGTTCCCGACCCCATCTCAAGGGCTTCTCTAAATAGCGGCCCAAACGGCCCAGACAGCTTCCGAAATACCACAGCGGTCCCTGAGCATAACGCAGACGTCCATAATCGGCGGTTAAAGCGGCAAAGGCCCGCAGCAGACAGGGCAGCGCCAACAGCCTCTCATAAATTGCTCCCGGCAGTCCCCGCCAGCATTTCCTGAGCTGCTCGGCAGCCTTGCGCCCCTCCTCAGAAGCCAAAAATACTTCCGCCTCCGGCGAATAAGCCAAAATACCGCTGCCTCCCAGAGCAAAAATAAAAGGACAGCCTCCGGTATTTACAACAAAACCGCGTCCGTCCTTTTTGAGCCCTAAAAGGCGGCGTACAACAATATGTCCCGCCGAAAGCTGCAAAAGCCATAAAAATAAACCTAAAGCTCCTCCGTAAATCAACGGAAGAGTCGAAAGGAAAGGTACTAATAAAAATATTAAAGTAAAGCCCAAAAGCCACTGTCCGATTGACCATATCAGAGAAATGAGCAAAATCCGGACAGGCAGCAATTTTACATCGTGCCCCACTCGTCTTCCAGCTTGTTGCGGCTGGTGCGATTGATGCGCTTGGCGTCGTTGAGCATGGCGTTGCCTTGAATAATATGCTCCATGCCTAAATCCAAATGAGAAATTTCGCCGTCCTCCGTGTAAAGAGACATTTCCTGCATGCCCTCTTCAAACATATTCATGCCGCCGAGCCCCTGCTCAACCTCTTCGGAGCCGTGCTCCTCATAGTCGCTTTCAACTATGAGCGTTTCAATTTCAGCGCGCAGAGTGCTGAGGGTATCAAACATTTCCTGGAGGAAACCCAAAAACTCTTCAGCTCCCCATTCGCCGCTGCGAACATGTTCCACGGCGTCGGAAAACTGCTTAACTCGTCCGGACTGTTCTTCCATACGCACCATCGAAGAGGTATCCATACGCGGCAGCAATGCTCCGCAGTTTTCACAATTTTTCGGATTTTTACCCTCATTCTGGTAACCGCACTGCATGCAAATAATCAAGCTAATACCTCCTAAATAGCGCGAATATATCTCTTTTTACAACAGCCGATAACGACTTAAAAAAACTTTACAGCAAATATATTTATATACGCAGACCTGATTCCGGTTAAAAAATTTGCGCCAAACGTTCGGAAAGTTTCTTTTTAAAGATATTTTAACCCTTCTAAATCTGAGACCTAAACGCATGAATTTGTCCAATAACTTAGATCCTCAGACTAAACGCCTCTCCGTAAGCTGGCCGCTTTCCAGATACAAAACTCGCTTGGCAAAGCTGGCCGCCTTAGAGTCGTGCGTCACCATTACCGTGGTTATATGCTGATTTTCATTGATAACTCTGAAGACGTCCATTACTTCTTTACTTGAACGCTCGTCCAGATTGCCGGTAGGCTCGTCGGCCAGAATCAGACCCGGCAGGTTTGACAAAGCTCTGGCTATCGCCACTCTCTGCTGCTGGCCGCCGGAGAGCTTAAGCACCGAATCTTTAGCGCGGGCATCCAGGCCCACCAACCGCAGAAAAGCCATAGCCTGCTTTATCTGTTCCGCCTTATTCTGTACTCGGTTGGACAGCTGCATGGGAAGGAGCACATTTTCCAATACGGTCAGAGTCGGCAGCAGATTGTAGCCCTGAAAGACAAAGCCTATGTGCCTGAGCCTTATCTGCTCGCGAATATGCTCCCCGGCTCCGCTGACATCATTCTCATCCAAAAAGATTTTGCCGTATCCGGGCTTATCAATGCAGCCTATCAAATTCAAAAGGCTGGTCTTGCCCGAACCGGAAGGTCCCATAATAGAAACAAAGTCCCCGTGCGGTATTACCAAATTGATGTTTTCCAAAATCTTAACGGGACCGCTGCGGGCTTCGTAATATTTATGGACTCCCTGAAGTTCAACTTTCATCTATTCCCACCTTAAACCGGAAACGATATCTATTTTCCAAACCAAAATCGAAGGGATGGCCGCGCCTACCAGACCGACAAAGAAAGATAAAGCCACGGCTTCAAGTATCAGCGGAACCGTAATTGAGGCCAGAGGGAACGACAGCTGCAGAACGATAACCACAATTCTGTTCAAAAGATTAGAGCCTATGATGCCGAAGAAGATGCCGAAAAATCCGCCCAAAACCGAAAGTATCACCGATTCGGTAAGCACCATGGACACCACCGTAGAGCGAGGCGCGCCGATAGCCCGCAGAGTGGCGAATTCACGCATGCGCTCGTAGGTAGACATCAGCATGGTGTTCATAGCGGCCGTAATGGAAATCAGCACGCCGATGGCCGAAACCGCAAACTGCAGATACCAGGCATACTGAATGTAATCGTTGGCCGAGCCCAGATAATCCTTGCGCGACAAAATAGAAGCGCCGGGGATTTTGAAGCCTTGAATCTTGCGTACGACCTCTTTGACGCGGTGTTCATCCTTTACCTTGATCCAAAGCTCCGAAGCGCCGTCGCCGCCGGACATAGAGTATGCGGAAGTCACGGGGATATAAGCAAAGTAATCCTGGAAACCGGATCCGGCCTCTACCATTCCGGAGACGGTATACTCCTTCTGGCCGTGCTTAAGTTTATCGCCGATTTTAATTCCTTCGGTTTCCGAGAGCCCTTTTCCGATAACGACCTTACCGCCGCGCAGAACGGTATCTCCGGAGGCGGGCTTCAGATAGGGCATGAAGACGCGCCACTTCTCGGCGTCGATGCCCATTACCATGATCATTCCCCTTTTGCCGGTCCACTGAGAGCGCACGATAGGACAGACATTGGCCACATTGTCGACTTTGCTGATTTCTTTAATCCAGCTGGTATTGATGGTATCGGAGGTCATGCCGATAGTACCCACCGGACCGGTAGGCAGAGGGGCGGCCGTAGTAGGCACCACATAAACGTCGACGTCGCGCCCGTCAAGTTCCAGGGAAACTCTATGATACATGCCTTCAGCAATTGAAACCATAGCCACAAATGTCATAACGGCCAGCAGAACGCCTACCAACGTCAAAAGACTGCGTTCACGCCTGCGCCAAACATTGCGTATAGCTAGAGTGAAGGCTACCATAAAAAACCCTTCCTTCCGGAAAAAAACTTTACCGCTCCCGCAGCCGGCGTCTGCAGCTTATCAGAGAGGTTCCTGCGATCTTTTTTACCGACGCTTTCTGACCATAAAAGCAGTGGGACGGCGTTAAAGCGGCTTTGCCTTATCCGTAAGCAGAATCTGTCAGACAGAACCTGCATATTCCACAAACCGGACCTGAAAGTTCAGCTCACCGGTAAAAAATATATATAAAAGCGCACCCCGCAGGCAAAACGAAGCAGAAGATGCGAGGTACGCTTTCAGGATTATTACATATCCATTCTGCCCATGGAAGAGGGACGGCGGCGCATAACGGCCGGCTCATATTCATCCGAGCCCCGCAGATTTACAGGCTGGGGAGCGAACGGAACCTGTTCCTCAGAGCTTCCGAACGGGAAGCCTTCGGCGGAATCCTGATCTATTTCAGCCGTCTCAGGGAAGCCGGTAGCCACAACGGTTATGCGGACCTCGCGCTCCATACTTTCATCGGTGACGGAACCGAAAATGATGTTGGCGTCCGGATCGACAGCCTCATAAATAACGTTGGCTGCGTCCTGAAGCTCTTTCATCGTAAAGTTGCTGGCTGCCACAACATTGAAGAGAACGCCGGTAGCGCCATGAATATTGCCCTCCCAGAGCGGGCTGGAGATAGCGCTTCTGGCCGCGTTTTCCGCTCTGTTTTCGCTGCTGTCGGAGCCTATGCCCAGCAGGGCCGAACCCTTGTTGGACATAATGGTACGCACGTCGGCGAAGTCGACGTTCTGTTCGCCGCAGGCCGTAATTATTTCGGAAATGCCGCGTACGCCGCTGCGCAGGACGTCATTGGCCAAATTAAAGGCGTCAGCCCTGGGCTCGTCGTCAATAACTTCAAGGATACGATCATTGGGAACTACAATAATAGCGTCTACGTTTTTTCTCAGTTCCTCAATGCCGGCTTCGGCCACCTTCATGCGGTTGCGTCCTTCAAATGTGAAGGGCTTGGTTACTATGGCGACCGTCAAAGCGCCGGACTGCTTGGCCAGACTGGCCACCACCGGCGCGGCTCCGGTGCCCGTGCCGCCGCCCATACCGGCAGTAACAAAGACCATATCGGCATTGCCGATAGCTTCCAGAACCTCTTCCTTGCTCTCTTCGATCGACTTGCGGCCCATCTCGGGATTAGCTCCCGCGCCCAAGCCTCTGGTAGCTTCCTTGCCAATTTGAATTCTTTTATCAGCGCTGCATTTACTCAAGGATTGCTCGTCGGTATTAACGGCAATAAACTCTACTCCTATAATGCCGTCCTCAACCATGCTGTCAACTGCATTGCAGCCGCCGCCGCCTACGCCTATAACTTTTATGGCCGCAGCCTCATTGAATTGTTCTAAATCTTCCACGTATCCAACCCCTTTTAATAAGGCTCCCTCAGCCTGAGGATAAGCAGCCTGGTTTGTCACCAAGTCCGCGTTAGCTTCGTATTCCATACGAGAACCACCGACAGTTTTTTTGGCGTTATCTTTAGAATCCACTGCAAAAACCTCTTAAAATTAAAAATATGAACAGCCCAACTTAGTAATCTATCACCGGCTAAACATAACATTATATTTTTTCCTAAAAGCCCTATTTTTCCTCTAAAAAATATAATTTTTCTAGCCCAATCCCTGATTAATTACTTTTTTTCCCGGAAGCGTTTCGGGAAGAAATCCAAAGATAATTCCAGTCGGCCAGCACCTCGGCCGCCACGGGAGCGGCGACCTCGCCGCCGTAGCCGCCGGACTTTTCCAGGCATACCGTAATCGCCATTTTAGGCGCCCTCCAACTGCCGCTGACTCCGTAAGGAGCATAGCCGGTAAACCAGCAGTGATTCAACCCCCGCGGATTGTCTTCGGTGGGAGAATTCTCGGCGGTTCCGGTTTTGCCGGCCATGCCCAAAGCGAAGCCTCCGCTCTTGACTGCGGTGCCGAACTCCACGGCGCAGCGCATGCCCTCGCAGATGACGTTTAAATATTCTTCCTTGACGGGAACCCGCCGCAGCAGCTCCGGCTCGACAATCCTGACTTCTCCGCTGCGATTGTCTACAATTTTTTCCAGCAGAGAGGGCCGAAAGACCTTTCCCCCGTTGGCTACCGCAGCAGTGACCACCGCCATCTGCAGAGGCGAAGCTGTGACAAAGCCCTGGCCGATCGCAGAGTTGGCGTCGTCGCCGGGAAACCATTTCTCGTCAAAGGTGTTCTTTTTCCATTCCGGAGTGGGCAGGTTGCCGCCAGTTTCTCCTATGAGATCGATCCCCGTCTTCCGGCCTATGCCGAAAGCCGAAGCATACTTATCCATGCGCTTCACTCCCAGCTTGGGACCGATTTCGTAATAAACGGCGTCGCAGGAATAGCCCAGGCATTCATACAGGTTCAAGGGACCGTGACCGGTGCGCACAAAACAGTTGAAGGGCAGTCCCGCCACCGTATATGAACCGGTGCAGTAGAAGTGGGAATTGGGATTGATGATGCCTTCCTGCAGACAGGCGGCGGTTGTGACCAGCTTAAAAGTGGATCCGGGCGGATAGGCGCTGTGAACGGCTCTGTTCAAAAGCGGATAGCACGGGTCGCCAATCAGCCGATGGAACTGCTTTTCGCTTATACCGCCGGCAAAATCGTTGGGATCGTAGGACGGCAGGCTGACTAAAGCCCTGACATAGCCGGTATCGGTTTCCATGGCCACCAGAGAGCCGCCGGAGCGCTCTCCGTTTTTATAGGCCAGATTGTTCAGGACTGCGGCCAGGGCCGCTTCCGCCCTCCTCTGCAGTCTGGCGTCTATAGTCAGATAAATATCCTTGCCTGGCAGAGCCGCTATTTCCTGGACCTCGCCTATGACGCTGCCGGACACGTCCACGGATTCGATCCTGCGGCCGGTCCGCCCGTGCAGAAGATGCTCGTGGGAAAGCTCTACTCCGTCCTTGCCGATCCATTCTCCCAGGGTGTAATAGCTCTCCTTGTCTCCCTCCGCCAGGGTCGCCGCATCGACCTCGCCCACATAGCCCACAACATGGGCGGCCAGACTCTTTAAAGGATATACCCTCTGAGATTTAGTCTCTATTACAAATTCGCCGTGATCTTCGGTCTCGGCCAGACGGGCCAGCGCCGCGCCGTCAAAATTATTGGCGATGACAATATCAGCTTCGGGATCCTCGTCCAGACGCTTAAACAGCTTCTTCCCTTCCTTTTCTGAAAGACGCAGCGCCGAAACCAGCTTGTGCAGGGATTTGCGGGGGTCTCTGCATTTATAGGTAAGCATTCTGACCGACAGAAAAGATTTATTTTCCGCCATTACCGTTCCGCGGCAGTCCATAATCAGCCCGCGCTTTGTCTTTATGGGCGAGCTGACATACATGTTGTCTTCGGACAGCTGTTTGTAAGAGCCTACGGCAAAAATCTGCATAAACAACAGACGCAGAACCAGAACGGCTATGCCCGCGACCGCCAGCACAAATAAAAATTTAAAGGATTTACGCCGCATTTAACCGCATTCCAATTTCAGAGGATTAAAACAGTAGCTTCCCAGAATGCGCCGTATCAGCCACATAACGGGCCACACGGCCAGCAGATTTCCCGTCAAGGTCAGCCAGAATTCTCTTCTTATGCTTTCCGGCGTCGGCAGAATAAGAAAGGGAAGATGACTGAGCAGCGACAGTAATATCGAGATAAAGACCGAAGCAAAAACCACCGTCATAAAATAAATAAACAGCCTGTCGTTATAATTCTTTAAAAACACGCCAACGATAATGCCGACGCCGGCATAAATCAGAGCAAACACCGACCAGGAGAAAAAGCCGGCCGCCGCGGTAACGATCCCGGCCGCCGCGCCCACGGCGGCCCCCATTCCCGCTCCGTAGCGCAGCGCCATAATGCTGACAAAAATGACGCCGAATTCCGGCCTGATCCAGCCGCAGGGGAAACAGGCCTCTATCAGGGTGCAAATGACGATCCCCGCCAGAGCCGCGCCGAAAGCATAGCTGCGATTGCTGACAATCATGGCCTGCCTCCGCCGGACGGCAGCTTGGCCGCAGGCTTAATTTCTATAATATCCGACTTCTTTACCAGGGCTACGGTCTCAACTTTGGAAAAATCGACGCTCAAATCCAAATAAATGTCCTGAAAAAAAGCGTCCGAGCCGGCCCGGGACTTGCTTACCCTGCCGACGGCAAACCCGCCGGGATAGATCTCTCCCAAACCGGAGGTAAAAACGGTCTCGCCCTCCGGAACCTCCGTATCGTAACTGATATAGCGTACGACGCTGCGTCCCTTGCCGTCATTTTCCATTATTCCGTGCACAGACAGGGAGGCCAGCACCACCGGCACCTCCAGTCCCTCGGAATTTATATTTTTAATGCGGCAGGAGCATCCGCCCACATACTTGACTCTGCCGACCAGGCCTTCGGGAACGACGGCCACCATATCCTTGCAGACTCCGTCCCGCCAGCCCTTGTCCAGGGTAAATTCGTCGTTCCAGCTGTGGGGATCGCGAGCGGCGACACTGGCAAAGATCGCCTTGCCCTTAACGCGCTCGTCGGTCAGCTTCATGAGCTTTTTCAAAGAGAGATTCTGCTGTTTAAGATATTTCAGCTGAGAATTTTCATGCTGAAGACTTATGAGCTCCGTCTTAAGCCGCTCATTTTCTTCCTGCAGATCTTTAAAATACCATATGCCGTGCAGCGTCCTGTCGGCAAAAGAGAAGGCTCCGCTGAAGCAGCGCTGCGCCCAGGCGCAGTCGGAAACCGAAGCCTGCATAAATTCACAGCGTCCCAGAATTTCCAGCCCGAGCGCCGCAGCGGCGATAAGCAGAAAAAGAAAAAATTTTGATTTAAAGCTAAAGTTGCGCAATGCAGTTACCTTGTTTAAAAGTCGTCTTTTTCAGCGTTCAGTCAAATTCAGCCGCAGTTTTGTCCAGATTGACGGACAATACCGCTCTCATAATCCTGGGATCCTTAATGGAAAGCTCAACTCCCTTCAGCGTACAGTACTCAGGCTCCTGAACCCGCATAAAGGGCAGGGAGGTTTCCGCCGCCAAAAAGCTGTCAAGCCCCTTTAAATTTGCCCCGCCGCCGCAAAGAATCGCGCCGCCGCTCATAACGCTTTCCAAAAAATGAGGCGGAGCATACTGCATGATTCTCAAAATGAAGTCCCTTATCTTGCGCAGCTGCGGCGCCAGTATGCCTGCCACCTCAAGAGAATCTATTTTGGCGCGTTTTGGCAGTCCCGTGCGCAGGTCCTGTCCGCACACAGTAAGTTCGGCCTTATCGGGTACCCGCGAACAGTCGCAGACCCCTTTGAAAAATTCGGCGCTGCTCTCTCCCACCGCCAGTCCCAGCTTGTCCCGGCAATAGGAGATTATCAGCCTGTCAAAAGCCCGGCTGCCCGAAGGCATTATTCCCGCCGACACTATTCCGCCCATACAGACGACGGCAGCCTGAGTGGTTTCACTGCCGATATCCGCCACTATGCAGCTTTCGCTGCTGAAAATATCCAGTCCGGCGCCAACCGCCGAAGCCAGCGGAGAAATTACCGTGTAAAAGCCTCTGGCGCCCAAAGCAAAGCATAAATCGGAAAGTATCTGCCTGTCGGCGTCCGCCGTACCGATCGGTACGGCCGCCACTACCCGGGAGCCGAACAAGCCAGTATGGGCGCGCTTGGAAATACAGAAGCGCAGCAGCTCCAGGGCGCCCTCGTAATCGCACACATGGCCGCGGCGTATCGGTCTCAGCGGAAAAACGCTTTTTTTGGTTCGGCCCTCGTAAAGTTTGGCCCGCATGCCCACCGCCAGCAGGCGCTCGCGGCTCTCATCCTCATACAGGAGCCTGGCCGCTTCACGGAACGTACTTTCTCCGCACTCGCATATTCCTATATTGTCGCTGCCGATGTCCAGTCCCAGGTCCGGCGCGAATCTGGAAACAATCTTGTCAAGAAATTTAAGCACTTTGTTATCCGTTCTCTTTCAGGCTTTACTTTTACGCAGTTTAAGAATATCCCATCCCAGCCGGCCCAGCATTCCGTTTATGACCGTAACCGGCAGACCGACCACGTTGAAATAACAACCGTCGACCCTCTCCACAAAAAGCGAACCCAGCTCCTGAATACCGTAGGCCCCAGCCTTATCCATAGGATGACCCGTCCTGATATAAGCCAGAATATCCTCCTCCGCCAACGTCCGAAACTTTACCGCCGTCACCGCGCAGGAGGAAAGAGATCTCATCTCAGGCAGAGAGACTGCGGCCGTTCCCGTCACCACATGGTGCCACTTTCCCGACAGCTCCTTCAGCATGGCCAGCGCGTCCCCGTCCGAACGCGGCTTGCCCAGTACGGCTCTGTCATGCACGACCACAGTATCCGCTCCCAGGCATATAGCCGGCGATTCTCCGCCCCCCTCTCTCATTATGCGCTCCGCCGCGTTTTCGGCCTTGGCCAAAGCCGAAAGGCGCGCCTCGGCTATGCTGGTCATAAGGGCGCCGGCCTGTTCCGCATTCTGAAGGCGCAGGCAGACGTTGGCGCTTTCATCGCAGAAAGAGCGAACCTGCTCCTCATAACCGCTCCCGTCTTCCCGGACGTCTGTACCCTCATTGTCCAAACAGGACAGAGCCTCCCGGGTATGCAGACACTGGGGCTCCGCTCCCGGTTCGGGAACCTTCACTTCAAATTCCAGGCCCAGGGCCTTCAAAATATCTCTTCTTCTGGGAGAACCGGAAGCTAAAATCAAACGCGGTCTAATATCACAGCACATATTGTCTATCACTAAAAAAAATCTGGGGGCCTTGCTTACATAAATTTATCTTTTCCCCTGCGCATTTTGCTGGCTTTGTTCCGATAGTTATTGATTTTTTCGTTCATTTCATTGTATCCTGATAAAGCCGGCGACGGCCCGGATTGGAGGCGGCTATGCTTCGTTTTATAAATTTAAAGGTATATTTATTCAGTTTCGCGCTTTTGTTCTGCATACTTTTCGCCTGCGTCCTGCCGAACAGGGGAACCGGCGGATGCGCCGGCATACCCGAGGCGGAAGCTGACTCCAAGCCGACGAAGACGCCCTGCGCAGCTCCTGAAGCAGCGCAGGTAATAAAGTACGGAACCGTTCAGGGCAGAGATTTTTCTATGCCCTATTTCCGTTTCGGCAAAGGCGCAAAAATAATGGTAATCCTTCCGGGGCTGAGCGTCAAAAACACAACGGCTTTTGCCCGGGACATCGCCGCCGCCTATAAAGGCTTTGCCGACGAATATACGGTTTATGTATTTGACCGGCGCTCAGCGCTGCCGCCCGTCTATACTATCGGCTATATGGCCCTCGATACCGCCGCCGCTTTAGAAGTTTTGGGCCTGAAGGATACCTATATGTTCGGAGCTTCTCAGGGCGGCATGATGGCCCTGATAATAGCGGCAGAACATCCCGAACTGGTAAAAAAAGCGGTCCTGGGCTCAGCCGCGGACAGACTTGACGGCGAACATTACCGCCTCTTCGAGCGATGGATAAAGCTGGCCCGAAGCGGAGACGCCCGCGGGCTGTATCTGTCCTTCGCCGAATCTGTTTATCCGCAGAGCTTCTATAAAAAATACAGGGAAGCGTTCATCGCCGCCGCCGCGGCCGTCACCGAGGAAGAACTTGAGCGCTTTTCGATTCTGGCCGCAGCCGCCAAGGACTTCGACGCCTCCGCGCTTCTGCCCAGAATTAAAAGTCCGGTTCTGGTCCTGGGAGCTGCCGACGACCGAGTGCTGGGAGCTGAAGGCTCGGAAAGGATCGCCGCCGCTCTCAAATGCGAAATCTACATATACAGCGGCTTCGGCCACGCCGCCTACGATACCGCCCCGGACTACAAAGCCAGAATCCTGCGCTTCTTTGAAAAAGAATAGAATGCAGAACCGACGGAAGGTCTGTACGGCGAAGCCGCGCCGCAGTCAGACGATTCTTCTCCCCTTTCGTTAAACCGTCAGCTTAACGCTAAAGAAGGCTTCCGGCTGCAGACCTTCTGCAGATTATCTGAAAAATAACCTCCCCAAAGGACCGGACAAATATACTGCGGTACGCTGAAAAGGCGGAATTTACAGATTATTTGCCGTCCTCTTTGTGCCAATCCCAAAAGTAAAAGCCCAGCAAGAGTATATAAATGCTGGTTGAGAAAAAGTACGTAAACGCTAATAACGGAACCGATATTTCCCTGTCTTTTTTGTCCATGCGGCACTCCTCCTTTTTCCTTCTGACAATACCTGCAGGCAAGCGTATAAATGCGATTTGCCGATCCGTTTAATTTTACCATATTTTCCTTCTTTATAAGCGTAACCGCAAGCGAGAATCAAGCATAAGAGAAAGCAAAATACCGGAAAATGCAGCAGCAGGCAGCCTTGCGGTCGGTAAATCAAGCAAAAACAGGCTTTCAGCATACATGCAATAGCTACTGTCGGTAAGTTAAGGAAAAACAAGCTTTTTGCAGACACGCTG
>JAFTAM010000009.1 GCA_017458675.1 bacterium | reverse complement strand
TGCGCAGCGTAATCCGGCCCGATTCAATTCGGCTCATGTCCAGAATATCGTTGATGAGGCCCAGCAGATGTCTGGCGCTGCTGCTGATCTTCTCCAAGCACCTGCGGGTTTCCGGCGATAATTCATTATTATGCAGAGCCAGGCTTCCTAAACCGATAATAGCGTTCATAGGAGTGCGGATTTCGTGGCTCATATTGGAAAGGAAAGCCGTCTTGGCCTTATTAGCCTCTTCCGCCGCCGCCAGAGCCTCGGCCAGAGACTGATTTTTAGCCATGGATTCGCGCATTTCTTCATCTATGACGGTCAGGCCCAAGCCTACGGCGTGAACCAAATGGTCGTCGCGATCTTCGGCGTGGCGCACGCCGGCCACGCGAATCATCTCATAATACTCTTTGCCGACCCGGCGCGCCAGATAGCGGTATGCAATAATCTGCTCATGCTCCAGACGCTTTTTAATGTTTTCGGGATCGATAAATTTAAGAAAACCCTCCCGGTAGCTTTCGGCCACAGAATGCTCAGCATACCAGGTAAATCGCTCCAAATAAGGGAAATGGATTCCCTCGCCCGTCTGTTCCGAATCGTTTGGATCGCAGCGGTAACAGACGCCGTCGTTTTTATCCAGATCCACATGGTAGACGCTGCGGTAATCCGAGGCCAAGGCGGTTATCATTTTGTCCTGCTGTTCCCTGCGGCGCTGCTCCGCCAAAAGCTTTTCCTGCAGAGCCAGCCGCTCCTCAAGCTCCTGGCGCTTAGCTGCGCCGACCGCCTCGGCAGACTTAATTCTGGTCATCTCCGTGACGTCGACGCACATCCCCAGAGTACAGAGCCTTCCGGAACGATCCATATACTTCATCTTGGTCGTCTGCAGGTTCCTTATTTCCGTCCCCGCCGCATTGGGAACGTCCTCAAAGAAAATATAAGGCGCGTCCATGGAGACGGCTTTGCGATCGTCCTCTATAAAATGCGCGGCCGTATCCGGATCAAAAATCTCCTTGTCGGTAAGTCCTATGACGTCCTCAGGAGACGCCTTATGCGCATATTCGGCAAAGGCCTGATTGCAGGCCACATAAACGCCGGTCTCCGCGTCCTTGGAAAAACTGAGCGAGGGCATATTGGAAATCAGCGAAGCCGCCGAGCCTACTAAATCCGCCCATTCCGCCGCCGACTCAACCTGCTGCATGAGCCGCTGGTTCTCTTCTTTGGCTTCGAGCATTTCCTGCTGCGCCTTTTGAGCGGCCCGCACCTCATCGTCGACATCCTTGAAGCCCATAATGACGCCGATCTTGCCGCCGGGCATCTTCACCTTATCAAAATCAACCCGGTAATAGCGCGGTCCGTCCGCGAATGAGCGGCGATAGGTAACTGAAAACTGCGGCTTTTCCGACAGCTTATTTACTATATAAGAAAGAGAACACTCCCTGCTGAGGCGTTCCCGGTCCTCCTCCTCGACCAGATTGCTAATATATTGATCTTTGGCCTCCGTGTAGGTAATGCAGCTCAAGGCGCTGCCGATGGCCGCGGCATGCAGGCTGTCCGCGCCGGTATCGCCGCGATAGAGAGAGCAGCTCTCCGTTTCGATATCGTTAATCAGCCAGAAAGCTTCGTAGGAATTAATCAACGTTTTGATGACGGATTCGTGAACATTGCGCTCATTGTCGAGACGTTCGTGCTTTTCGGTTATATCGGAAATAAATACATAGTAAATTCCGCCATAGTTGTCGGTCTCGGCATAATGGCCGTAATTGTCAACCCAGCGAATAGAGCCGTCCCTGCACTTAATGCGGTACTCGACATAATCAAATTTTTCTTCGCTGGCGAAAATCTGTTTTTTTATAGACGCTTTTACAGACTCATAGTCGTCCGGATGAACCATGCCCTTAAAAGAATATCCGGTCAGTTCCTTAAATACGTCTAAGTTTTTACAGCCAAAGATATCAAATATCGTGTGATTGGCATAAAGCAGCTCTCCGCCGCCTTCCGCTTTATAAATAAAAAATCCGCCCGGCATATGCCTACCGATCTCTTCGATAACGGAAATAGTATCATTATTCAATATAAAATGTTTTCCGAACATATATTGCCGGTCTCCTGGCGTATGCTGAATTTTTTCTCTTTTATCCTGACGGACTCTCCCGCGTTTACGAAAATGCCAATAATCAAATATACAGTACTTTAACCTTAAATAATTCTGTAAACGGGAGCAAGCTTCCTATTTAATATTTTTTAAAGACCCCGCGGCAAACGCCTTAAGCACAGATCTTGCGCATGATTCTTCACTGCGCTCCGCGGCGGCGGTCAGGCGGCCGTCAGCCGTTTTTTCTGTCGGTCAGCTTATCATAAATATAGCCGGGAATTGCAAAAATAATTCCCAGCACCGAAAAAATCATACCTGCCAGCAGCCCCTTAACAGCCGTTTTGTAAAAATCGCGCAAACCGGCGGCGCCGAATTTAATATCCCTGCCTTTTATCTTTAATTCTTTAATGAGAAAAACCAAAGCCAAAAAATTTATAAACGGCATAAAGCCAACCAAGAAGAACAGCAGGAAGAGCAGAGCCTCCGGCGCGTTCTTTTTCATTTCCGTATTATCCGGCTTCTCCTCAGCAGACGTCATGTATTTACAATCCCTACCTCGCTGCATTTATTCTGCCAAAAGCGGCAGCAGCCTCTCCGCATTCTTAAAACCGTATATAACTGAATCGGCGCCGACGAACGCCGACGGTCGAAAACGTCCGCCGCTGCAATATTGCATATACAGTAATGGCAAAATTACCTGACCGGAAGCTTAACCGTAAAGACCGCCCCTCCGCCTTCGGCATTGGCGGCTGCAATGCTGCCTCCGTGGGCTGAAACGATGCTCTCGGCTACCGAAAGACCCAGTCCCGATCCGCCAAGCTGTTCGGCCTCGGCCATATGCCCGCGGTAAAAACGCTCAAATATATGCGGAAGATCGTTTTCAGCTATACCTATGCCGTCGTCCTTAATGACGACCTCAAAAATTCTCTCATTTATTCTCAAAGAAACCGAAACTCGGCCTTTGCCCTTGACGCTCACATAGCGGACCGCATTATCGATGAGGTTCATAAAAACTTTGCGGAGCAGCTTTTCGTCTCCGCTGATCCAAGGCAGATCGCCGGAGAAATCGCGTTCTATTACGACTCCTTTGCCTTTGGCTACCGGCTCGAACATGCCGATGCAGCTCCCCAGAAGCTCCTCCAGGCGGAAACGCTCCTTGACGGGAACGATCTCCTTCTCCAGATGAATTACCGAATCCAGAGACATGACCAGGCGCACCAGATTATTGGCTTCACTATTGATTATCTGCAGAAACCTATGCGTAACCTGATTGTTCAGATAGGCCCCCTCGAGCAGAGTTTCCACAAAGCCCTTGATAGTGGTAAGAGGCCCGCTGATTTCCCGGGTGAGGCTGTTGAAAATTTCATCAAAGCCGCGCTCTATCTTCTGAACGCCGGACATGTCGCGCATAACCGCATAAGCGCCTAAATTGCGGCCGCGATCGCTGCGCACAGCCTGAATCTTAACCGCAAACATGCGCTGATCGGGAAACAGCATCAGACGCTGTACCGGCTCGGGATTGTTGTCTTTAATCTGAGAAATAAAAGCTCGGGTAAATTCGCACTTAGGCAGGACCTCCCAGGCGTTCCTGCCCACGACATCCAGGCTGTTGAGAGCAAAAATGTTCCCCGCCGCCGCATTGAAAATTCTTATCGAACCGGCCCGGTCCGCCCCCACAACTCCGTCTTCCAATGAGGATATTAAAGCTTCCGAAAGCTGACCTTCAACGCGGGGGGGCATATTTTTTAAAACTCCTTGAAATTAGTCCTTTGAGGTTCCGTCGTCATGCTGAAATTTATAGCCTATTCCGTGAACTGTCTTCAGCTGGCGGGGCTTGGCGGGATTGTCTTCAATCTTCTGCCGCAGACGGCGCATGTGCACGTCGACGGTTCGGGTATCGCCCAGATAATCGTAACCCCAAAGCTGCTCCAAAAGATAATCTCTGGTAAAAACTCTGCCGGGATTAGTGGCCATCATGCGCAGGAGATCGAACTCTTTGGGCTTCAGATCGACAATTTCTCCGTTTTTGCGGACTTCGTGCTTAACTAAGTTTATACTCAGACTGTCAAAGGATATTTCGTCCTTTTCCTCCATATGATCGGAGGTTCGTCTGAGAACGGCCTTCACTCTGGCCACCAGCTCGCGGGGAGAAAACGGCTTAGACACGTAATCGTCGCAGCCCATTTCCAATCCCAATACTCTGTCAATCTCTTCGCCCTTAGCCGTAACCATAATAATGGGAGTTTTGTTATTGTTATGGCGCAGAGTTTTCATGACCTCAATTCCGCTGGGACCGCTGCCGGGCAGCACGACGTCCAGAAGGACGATATCGGGATGCTCCTTTTCTACGGCGTCCAAAGCCTCGTTCCCGTTCGCGGCATCGATAACTTCAAACCCCTGCTGTTCCAGATTGTAGCGCAATAGCTCTACGACATTCGCTTCATCATCTACAACTAAAATGAGCTGTTTTGCCATATACGTCTCCCAAAACGAAATCTATAGAGCTTAGAGAACAACCAACGAGGCCATTCTGCCGGTCACCCGTTTATCGCGTCTGTAAGAATAGCACATATCAGAACGGCAAAACGAGCATATACCGCTTAAACATATATTACTGCAGTCCGCTCCGGCCTCGAGCATGGCGGCGCAGTTAGCAGCCCAAAGATCAACCTTCCCTGGCCGTACCGGACTTTCGCTAATTCCCGCAAATAAGGGCAATTCCTGCAAATATTGACGATTCTTAAAGGCGCGGTTGAATTCTTCGCCGACATCCTCTCCCACCTCAAAGCAGCAGGGACCTATAGAAGGACCGACGCCTATTTTCAGATTTGCAGGCTGAGAGGCAAACTTCTCCCCCATGGCCTCTATGGCAATTTTGGCTATGCGCTCCAGCGTCCCTCGCCAGCCGGCATGAACCAGAGCAGCGGCATGATGATCGGGGTCATATATAATTATCGGCACGCAGTCGGCGGTGGTTATCATCATGGGCATGTTGAGCTTATCGGTCATACAGGCGTCGCCTATCGCCATACCGTTCGGCGTTTCATCAACATATATGATATTGGTTCCGTGAACCATGTTCAAAACCGGCTGAACGGGAATTCCGCAGGCCACGCGCAGACGTTCTCTGTTTTCATAAACGCAGTCAATTTCATCTTCTGTTGTATAGCCAATATTTAAACCTTCATAGGCGCCTACGCTAACGCCTCCTATTCTTGTAGATACGGCATGAGAGATCGAGATATGCGGATACTGCAGATAGCATACCTGAAAAATATCTCCCTGATCTGTACCGCGGCGCACAAACTTTCTATGCAGCATATCATCGCGTATGGTCGCCGTCACCAGCTTCATACGCAGACCGTTTTGCAGAAGCGGCTCATAAACCTTGACCCAGGGTCCCTGAGGCTGCCACATATACTCATCCGGCAGAGGCTGATAATTTTTTCCTAAAACCTTATACATATATATCAATCCGTTTCTGTTTTTTCACTTAACTGCCGAAAGCTTCCCCGCATACTCAAAGGCTTTGGCTCTGTCTTTGCGCAGACGCTCCAAGTTGGCGGCAGGCGTCAGATGGAACCAGGGAAAAGCTTGGCTTTCCGGATCGCGTTCGCCGTACAGTTCTCTGTCGGCGTCTATTCCCGCCCGACGGCAGGCCTGCAGCCATTGGGCCGGAGAGGCTCCTTTGCAAACCTCGGCAATAACCCTGCTCAATCGGCGGTCCCCTCTGGCCAAAAGCGCCTGAATCATCGCCCATTTCGGCGATTCACCGGAAAACGCCACGCCTCCCAGCTTGGCTATGCCGCGCTCCAGAATGCGGAAATAATCGGCGGCGGTCTTTTTGTCCAGAACCTTATGCCACTGAAAAGGAGTAAAAGGCTTGGGAATGAGCTGTCCTGTCGATAAAGTTATCTTTCCCGCTCCACGGCCGCAGGCCACCTGAAGCTTTCGCGTCTGAGCGGCCAAATCTATAAGAGCCTGCAGATGATCTCTGCGCTCACCGGGCAGACCGATCATCGAATACATGCGCAGATTGACGACGCCCGCCTCAAAGGCCCGGCCGGCCGTCTGCAGGTACTGGACGTCGGTAAAGAGTTTATTGGCCACGCGGCGCAGCTCGTCCGAGCCGACCTCAGGAGCCAAAGTTACGGTCTTGGACCCGCCCGCCGTCAAAGCTCTGAGCATACAGTCCGGCAGACTGTCTACCCGCAGCGAGGAAAAAGCCACCGAAAGCTTATTGTCGATAAGCATCTGACAGAGCTCCTCTATATGCGGATAGGTTCCCGCCGTGGCCGAAATGAGGCCCACCTTATCGGTATGCCGACGCAAAGCCTCTATGGCCTCCCAGATTTTATTCAGAGGCTTCCAGCGGATTTTCGGATAGGAGAAGCCCACCGTGCAGAAGCGGCAGTTAAAGGCGCAGCCTCGGGAAATTTCTATCAGACCGGAGCGGCCCAGCTCGGTATTTTCCGTCAGGATCTGCGAATGACGGCATTCTTCGGCATACCGATCAGCGCTCAAATGGAGGCGCTCCAAGCGGTTTTCCGGCTTGCCCTCCTTGGGCAGACAGGCTGCAAACTCTCCTTCTTCTCCGTAAAAGGCCTGCCAGAAAGAAGGTATGTAAGCGCCGGGCAGAGAGGCCAACTCGCGCAGCAGCTCCTCCGTATCATCGGAAGCGCTGCGCTGCCACTCCCGGAAGCGCTCTGCAAAGCCGGGCAAAAAGTCCTCCGCCTCGCCCAAACAGAAAACGTCAATAAAATCGGCGATAGGCTCGGGATTCAAAAGACTGACGGCGCCGCCTGCCAAAATCAAAGGAAATCCGCCTTTTAAGCGGTCCTCGGAAAAGATCGGAATATCCGCCAAATCCAAGATGCGCACAAGGTTGACATAATCCGGTTCAAAGGCCACGGTAAAGGCCACAACCTGGAACTCCTTAAGAGGGCGCTGACTTTCCATAGTGAAGAGCTCGCGCCCGCACCGTTCAAATTCGGCAATTTCTTTTTCGGAAGGCAGAAAAAAGCGCTCGCAGACCACGCCGGGCATCGAGTTGAGGATATCATAGACCACCTGCAGGCCCAGATTGGACATGCCGACCTCATAGACGTTGGGATATCCCAAGGCTACGCGCAGGTCTCCGCCGGCTTTTGTTCTGCTTATCACAATCTCCTCAGCCTTGCGGAGATCGCTCTGTTTAATTAAATTCCAAGACACAGTTTTTATTATATCATTATTTTTGAAAATATAACAAATATAATCAGCCCGTCTCCACCGCTGTCGGTAAGTTAAGCAAATTATATTTTGAATTCAGCCTGCTATAATCCATATTTAAAGCTAAACCGTATCAGCACATGCCGACAAGCGCTTTATTTAAAAGGAACTGCAGGAAATACCGCCGACGGATATAACAAGTTGAAGCTATTGAGGCCTGAGGCAATACTTACAAATACGCTGACGCATTAAGTTTGTATGCTTTTAACTGGCAGCGCGTTTTCGCGCATTCACTAAGACAGCTGTCAAAAGCTGTCCCTTGACTCAAGTCATTTAAACTCTGTTTACAGAGTTTTTAAGGAGAATATGGTGTTATATACTATATATACTGTCAATACCGGAACTTCTCTCCGGCATATGTTCTTTGAGGCGAAACTATTATCACAGCTCAGCTGCGGTAATAGTTTTTTTTTAACAGCCGTACAGACACGGTAATCTATACGTTCAGCTGGTTTTAAAATCAATTCTGAATACCTCAGATTTAGGAGAACATATGACAATATTTTCATTATTCACTTTACTTGGAGGTTTGGCGTTCTTTATCTACGGAATGAGCCAGATGTCTCAAAGTCTCGAGCGAATAGCCGGCGATAAAATGGAATTTTATATCAATAAACTAACCAGCAATCGCCTGCTCGGTCTGCTTTTAGGTTGCTTTATTACGGTTGCGATTCAGAGTTCTATAATGAACCCATAAATTCGGACAAAAAAAATATGGTTTTTAAGTTGGATTTATCCTACCATAAATTCATATTGAAAGGAGTCTACCTATGGCAAAAAGACTTCATACACCTGAAGAAAAAGCGCGCCTTGTTCTTGAGT
>JAFTAM010000067.1 GCA_017458675.1 bacterium | reverse complement strand
GAAGAGGGCCTGAAGCAGATTGAGGAGCGCAGATACGTCGGCGGTTTAGCTCCGTATATCCGCAAAGCGGTGAGTTACGCCATCGCCTTCTGGAAGAAGGAATGCTGCGTAAAGGCTTTGGAAAGCGCCCGCTGAGGCGCGCTGGCTGGGCATTATGCGGCTGAGGCAGGGCCGCTGCCTGTCATTAAGAGCGCAGCGAATAATATTTCGAGCATGTACTGCATGTTTTCGCTATGCCGGTTTTCTTTGTCGTTACCGCTCCGCGCTCGCTCTGCTCGAATCTCCGCGTACACGTCAAAGAAAACCTTTATTACGCATGTACGCTGAAAACTTGTTCTTGCTTAACTTACCGACAGCGCTGCCTTTGCTGCGTTAAGAGTGCGGCAGCCGGCTTAAATGCCGTTCAGGTCAAGCCTATGCGGCTGTACCGGGCTGCCGCGCCAAGGCGGCAGCCGGTGAGGACGGCTGCTTATATCAGCTGCTGCTCGTTGATCATGAGCTTAAACTGAAGTCCCAGCTTTTCGGCCGCCTTGCGGCAAAGGACCATGCGCTGCAGAAAGATCTCAAAATAGTCCATGACCGAGCTGTAATGCGTATCGACGGAGAGCTTCAGCTTAATGAGCGTATGGGCCTCGTTAATCTTAAGCTCGGATTTAGTTACGGAGTAATTGACTCTGTCGTGGATGTCAAAAGAAGAGGTATCCTGATTGCGCACGCGGTTGCGGCGGACGTCGCTCTTGTCCGCAATGATCAGGGCCGCCGCCAGAGCGCTGACCGGCACGCCCGTGCCCTCGTCGTGATTTCCTATGGCCGAAACGATCTGGCCGATCTCCTCGGGGGGAAATTTCAGGTGATCCAAAATGCGGAAGGCCATAATCGCGCCCGACTGGCTGTGATCGACGCGGTTGACCAGATTGCCGATGTCGTGCAGATAACCGGCAATTTTGGCCAGCTCTATGGTTCGTTCGGGATAACCGAGAGTGGAGAGTATATATCCGGTCTTTTCGGCCACGAGCGTCACATGGGCAAAGCTGTGCTCCGTAAAGCCCAGCGCCGAAAGCGCTAAATCGGCCTGCTGAATATAGGTTTTGATTTGTTCGTTATTCTTGATTTCCTGATAATTCACCGTAAGTTATTCCTTTGCTGATAAAGCGTTTATGCAAAATATTATATCATTTGTCCGATTTTAATTTCAGCTAGGTTTTTCCCTGTTTTCCATAAAGCCTGTTTCAATCTGCGCCCGAGCCGCCGCCGAAAGTCTGCGGCCTGAATTATCAGCGCAGAGAAGAATCCTGGGCCTGCAGCGTTTGCAAAAGAGCGCGGCAGCCCTCTTCGATATCGTTCCAGGCGGCCTGAAAGTCGCGGGTGTACCAGGGATCGGACACGTCGCCGGGACGGTCGGTATAATCGAGCAGGAGATGTATTTTCCGATCCGGGTCGCCGCCGAATATTCTCAGCATATTGCGGACATTGTACTGTTCCATGGCGATAATCAGATCGAATCTGTCATAATCGCTTTTGCTTATGCGCCTGGCTTTTCGGTTGTCATAACTTATGCCGTGCTCGTCCAGAACGCGCTTGGCCGGAGTATATATAGGATTGCCCAGTTCTTCGGCGCTGGTGGCGGCCGAATCAATAAAGAAGCGATCGGAGAGGCCGGCTTCAGCGGCAAAATCCTTCATCACAAACTCCGCCATAGGCGAGCGGCAGATATTGCCGTGGCAGACAAAGAGTATTTTTATCAAACCGTAAACTCCATAATTTCCTGATATTGCTTATTTACTTCCGGCGTCAGCAGGTTTTACCCTGTTGCTTTTGCCGTGTTGCATTTTTGATGTAATTACGGCTTTATGAAAAAAGACGAGATAAAGCTGTATCAATCATATTTCAAAAGGCGCCGCCTCGATTTCTACAGTATAATTTTTTCCTTTTTTCTTAAAACTCCCAAGCTCAAGCTTATTCTTATTAAAATCTATAATTTTAACATCACTTTTTAAACTCTCCAGAAGCAGCAGTTTTCTGTCCCCGTCATTTTCTGTTATAAAAAAATGAATAGCCGGATAATGCATCCTATAAGGAAAATTTGTGATGTAATGATGTTTCAGTTCTTCGTTCAGTTCATCTACTCTGACTATCAGCATCCGGCTCTCGTCTCTGACTGCCTCTTCTGCGCCGGCAGCCGCCGCTCTGAACTTTTCTGCCGCTTTTTTATGAATAATGGGATCAGAGATCAGCAAATAGGGAAGGTACCAGATTCCGTAATCTGTCAGGCATAAAAAAGCCAGCCATTTAACCGGCGAAAGAAGAAAGCCTATAAGAATGAATAACCCGCCGACACCCGGCACTCCGCTTCTGCCTGCCCGAATTGCGCAGTAAGACACAATCACAAAGAAAAGACCGATCCCGCATAAAATAATGCAGACTCCGTACTGTGCCGTAAAAGCATTTAAATCCATAATACTTTGTATCTCCCGCAGAGCAAAACATATCGGCAAACGCGTATGTATAACAAAATCGGCAAAAGTTTATTTAAACCTACTTTGCTCAGTAATTCCTGCAATCCTGGCAATAATATATGGCTGCATCGCTGTCGTCCAGTATGAGAGATTATTGAGACGAATAATAAGCAGGCGCTCCGTTAATTTGCCGAAAACTGTTTTAATATATCTGGAGTTATAATACATAATGACGAATTTCGCGATAGGATTGCATGCTTCCTGATGCGTCATTCTGTTTTAGAAAATCGGCAAAAATGGCAAAAATCTAAAATAAAGAAAGCAAATAATATGAATATAACAAGTATAGGTTATTTCAGAGAAATGCGGGACGGCAGTCCGGGAGATCCGTCCATCAAAGATTATGTAAACAAAGGCGCAGGTTATCCCATTGATAAAATATGCGCTTACCTGGACAGCGGCGTTCCTCTTATTGTTTCACCGGGATTCGTTTTGGATGTCATTGACGAAAATAAAGGTAATGCCGGTACTCCTTCAATTCTTACTGACGGAAAATGGGCTTGGTCTGGCGTGTTATCGTATTATGTGAAGAACTATAACATTTTATTGGACAGTGAATTTATTGATACGATGATGTCAAACAATTGGAAAATCCCTGTTAATGAAAATGAATTGGATCATTCAAGCATCCTTTTGGATGGGAACCCGCTTTGATAAGTACATATATTTGTCTGAGAGAAAATGTACGGCGTCCCGCTTCATAAAGTGTTGCGCTGCTTATTAGGCAGAATATTGTTGTATGCGCTCGTTATAAACATCTCAAAGAATACGTACGGTTAAAAGACTTGGTCTATCTCGGCGATAAAATCAGCGGCGTCGTCAGAATATCCATGGTTATGCCTGCCGTCTTGGCTTTTTGGTCTGATTATGTCTAATGGATAATAAGACGAGGAACGAAGCCTGTTAAGCTGCATGCTTCCTGAAGCGTCATTCTGTTTTAGAAAAACGGAAAAAACGGCAAAAATCTAAAATAGGTCTTGTTAGATACCGATTGATATGATAAAGTTATTTTAGAAAAATGGCATAAACGGCAAAAATCTAAAATAGACGGAAAGAAATATGGAAATCAAAAGAAACAGGTATCTGGAAAAACTGGTCGGCCGAATGAATAACGGCATGATCAAGGTGATAACCGGTATCAGGAGATGCGGCAAAACATATCTGTTGTTTAAGCTGTTTTATGATTATCTCATTAATTCCGGCGTGTCTTTGGAAGATGTGATAAAAGTTTCTTTGGATGACGAAGATTTTTTTGAATATACAGATCCGCATAAACTGTATGAATACCTCAAAAGCAGGCTGACCGATCCCGGGAAAAAGTACTATGTCTTTATTGATGAAGCGCAGTATGCAATTACCAGAGAGGAAATGAAAAATCCTGACATTCCGATCAGGCTTTATGGAGTTTTAAACGGTTTGCTCAGAAAAGGCAATGCAGACATTTATGTAACCGGCAGTAATTCAAAGTTTCTTTCAACTGATATATTGACGGAATTCAGGGGGCGCGGAGATGAGGTTCATGTTGCGCCTCTGTCTTTTTCTGAGTTTTTTCCCGCATTTGGCGGAGATCGGCCGGAGGCATGGCGGGAGTACAGCTATTATGGCGGTATGCCGCATATTCTGTCCGAAAAGGGCGACGAGGCAAAAAGCAGTTATCTTTACAGGTTAAATAAAGAAATATATATACGCGATATAATGGAGCGATACAAAATACGCAGCGGAGCAGGCATGGAAGAGCTCATGAAAGTTCTTGCCTCTGCGATCGGTTCACTTACAAATGCTCAGAAAATTTCTGATACATTTAACAGTAAAGGAATAAAAGGCGTCACTATGCCGACTGTTGCCGATTATCTTGTATACCTGCAGGAGAGTTTTGCCGTTCAGAAAGCCGATAGATATGACATAAAGGGGCGCAAATATATAAGCACGCCGGCGAAATATTATTATTCCGATATCGGACTTCGAAATGCCTTACTAAATTTCAGGCAGTACGAAGAAACGCATATAATGGAGAATATTATTTATAATGAGCTTATTTACAGAGGCTTTAATGTTGACGTCGGCGTTGTTGAATCGCGCAGTGAAGACGGCGGCAGGAAACAGTTAGAGGTTGATTTTGTGGCAAACAAAGGAAACAGAAGATATTATATTCAATCTGCGTTTGCTTTGCCGGATCGGGAAAAAATGGCTCAGGAACAAGCTTCGCTGATAAAGATTCAGGATTCGTTTAAGAAAATTATAGTCGTCGGCTCAAATACCCCTGTATGGAGAAATGATCAAGGAATATTGATTATGAACATATATGATTTTCTTCTTAATGAAAAAAGCTTGGATTTATAACACACCCGGGAAAAAAATGCTTTGAACAGGGCACGGCAAAAACAAGCTTTTGACTGCATGGCAGGACAAGGTATATTGCTCCTAAGCTCCGCCAGGATGACAAGTAAAACAGGTTTTCAGAGAATTATTGCGCTTTTCTGACCATTTTGAACATGCCGGGGCCGTCCCAGGCGCAGGGCCTTTCCTCGAAGCCCATTCTTTTGTAAAACCGGACCGCTTCCTTAGTGCTGATCAGTTCCAGGCTGACGGCCCAGCCCGGGGAGAGGCTGTTTACAATATATTCTTCTATCGCCTTAATGATAAGCGTGCCGACGCCTTTTGACTGATAAGCCGGCAGCACGGCAAAGTCCTTAATGTAAAAGGACATGCCGCCATCGCCGATCAGGCGCGCCATGCCGACAGGTTTACCTTTGTCATAAGCGGTGAAGGCGGCGGCGCTGTTTTTCAGGGCGGTTATGATCTGCTCAAGGCAGGGAGGCTCCCAGCCGACCGAGGTATAGAGCTCTAAGAAAACTTCTGCGGTCAGCGAGTTGATTTTAATTTCCATAAATTTCTTTGAAAGCGGTTATAAATTTGATCTGTAAACAAGGATAGATTATAGCTATAGGTAAGATAATAAGCAAGATAGTAAGCAAGACGAGGGCAAAGCGGATGGGCAGCTATATACCGCCATATGCAATTTCGGAGAGAATGCTGGAGTTGGTTTCATCAATCTCGGAAAAGGTCGGCAGACTGACCGTTTATAAGGAGCTGGATTCGAGGCCGCATCTTCGGCGAAACAACAGGATACGCTCTATACACTCTTCTTTGAGGATTGAGGCCAACTCGCTTTCTTTGAATGAGGTTAGAGATGTAATTAACGGCCACGCTGTCTGGGGAGACCGGAAGGAAATTCAAGAGATAAAGAATGCTTATGCCGCATATGAGAGGATATCGGAAATTGATCCATCAAGTCTGGAGCAGCTGAAAGAGATGCACGGAATCATGACGCGGCAGACCGTGGAAAGCGCGGGTTCATTCCGCTGCAGCAATGAAGGCGTATTTTCCGGTGATAAATGTATCTTCGTTGCGCCGCCGCCAAACATGGTAAACGGTCTTATGAAGGATCTTCTGTCATGGGTTAAGGAATTTGAAGGCAAGGTACATCCGCTTATCATGGCGGCGGTATTTCACTATGAGTTTGTGTTCATCCATCCGTTTGCCGACGGAAACGGCCGCATGGCAAGGCTTTGGTATACGGTAATCCTGTCCCGCTGGAGGAGCGTTTTTAAATATATTCCGCTGGAAAGTCAGATAGAGCGCTTTCAGGAACAGTATTATGAGGCCATTGCCGAATGCCATGCGAACGGAAATTCCAATGCTTTTATCGAGTTTATGCTGGATATGACAGACCGGACGCTTGCTGAGGTCACAGCGCAGATAAATAAGTCAAATACCGGCGTCAGCGAATATGTCAAGCGTTTGCTGAATCTGATGGAGTTTGACGTTCCTTATACATCAAATGAAATAATGGAACGCCTTGGCTTAAAATCTAAGGAAGCGCTGCGCAAGAATTATTTGAATCCGGCCATTGAACTGGGACTGATCAGAATGACATTGCCGGATAAACCCAGCAGCAAAAACCAGAGATATGTGAAACTGTAGAGTCACAGCAGGTAGAGGCATGCTGCAGATACGAGTCTAAGGCTATTAATTCAGTCTGCACTGAGCGCTTTGCGTCCGCGGACGCATATCTTTGCATTCATAAAGCGGCCGAACTGAAAAGCGGCAGAGCCTGAACGCTCTGCCGCCCGTATGTTAAGGAAGGACGCGCCGAACTTTTTAAGGCAGCGCCGATTCCACCGCTTTGACAATTTCCGCGACCAGCGCCTTGTTCTGCCGGGTTTCCGCATTTAAGCGCAGCAGAGGCTCGGTGTTGGAGGTGCGCAGATTCAGGCGGAATTCAGCGTATTCCAGGCTCAGGCCGTCGATGCGGCTCTCCTTTAAGGGCTGTCCGTAAAGGCTCTGCAGCTTCTCCTTGACTTTTGTAAATACAACTTCGGCGGGGACGTCAATTTTGTAATTGATTTCGCCGCTGACCGGGTATTTTTCCATCATGTCGCCGACCAGCTCGGAAAGCGGCTTGCCGGTCTGGCCTAAAAGCTCCATGAGCATGAGCAGGGGCAGAATTCCGCTGTCGCAGAAGAAGAAGTCCTTGAAATACTGGTGCGCCGACATCTCGCCGCCATAGACGGCCTGGTGATCGCGCATCGCCTGCTTGATGAAGGCGTGGCCGGTTTTTGACTCAACGGGAACGCCGCCCAAATTTTCGATGATCTCCCGGGTATTCCAGCAGAGGCGGGGATCGTGAATAATGGAGGCGCCGGGGAAGCGCTTCAGAAAGCGCTCGGCGAAGAGGCCGACCAGATAATAGCCTTCGATGAAGCGGCCCTTTTCGTCAAAGAAGAAGCAGCGGTCAAAGTCGCCGTCCCAGGCTGCGCCCAGGTTGGCTTTGTGGGCCAGAACCGCTTCCGAGGTGGACTGGCGGTTTTCAGGCAGCAGCGGATTGGGAATGCCGTTGGGAAAACTGCCGTCCGGTTCGCCGTTCATAATGACGAGCTGCGCCGGAAGCTTGCCGACGAGCTTCTGCAGAACGACGTTAGCGCCGCCGTTGCCGCAGTTGGCCAAAACTTTGAGTTCAGCTTTGGCAATAGTTTCCAAGTCCACCAGGCTCAAAACGTAATCGGCAAACTCGCCGTGAATGTCTTTGCTGACAATACCGCCTTTGCGGCAGTTTTTCTGATCCTCGGCAAAATCGTAACCGCCCGAGGCCAGAGCGCAGATCTCGCTCAGTCCCTCCGCCTTGCCCAGGGGCTTAGCGCCGCGCAGAACCATCTTGATGCCGTTGTAATCCTTGGGGTTGTGGCTGGCCGTCACCATGACGCCGCCGTCAAAATCGTATCTGCCGCAGGCATAATAGATTTCCTCGGTGCCGCATAAGCCGATGTCGGTAACGTCGACGCCCATGCTCATCAGGCCTTCGCTGAAGGCTTGGCTGAGCTCGGGCGAGGTCAGGCGGATATCGCGGCCTATGACCGCTTTTTTGGCCCCTATAACCTTGGCAAAGGCCGCGCCGATGCGGAAGGCCGCTTCCGAGTTGAGCTCCTGAGGCACTCTGCCCCTGATGTCGTAGGCCTTAAAAGCCGGCAGAATATAGCTGAAATCTTTCATAACTGTACCTTTATTATCTATTTAACGCAGCTCTTCGGGGAGAATGTCCGTCAGTTTTTTGACTTCGTCAAGTCTGGCGATGGGAACGATCAGGGTTTTGCCCTGGCAGTGGATCACGGCCATATCCTTGACGCCGATTAAAGCTATGGTATGCTGCGGATCGTCGGTGAAAACTATGTTGCCGTGGGATTGGTAGGCGTAAAGACGCTCGGCCTTAAAGCTGTTGCCTTCTTCGTCATGGCCTTCCAGGAAGGGAGCGGCGGCGATCCAGCCGCCCATGTCCAGCCATTCAAAGTCGGATTTGAGCATGCGCACATCTTCGGCGTTTTCCATAATGGCGTAATCCACCGAGAGGCGCGGCAGCGGCTCAAAAGCTTCGCGCAGCGCCTGTTCCCATTTTTCGGTCCCGAACGTTTCCACAGCCTTTTCCATGGCCGCCAGATGTTGAGGCTGCTGCTTCTGAAGTTCCCTGCATACGGCGAAAGTCTGCCAGATAAACATGCCGCTGTTCCAGTAATAATTGCCGTCGGCCAGGAAACGCCTGGCCGTTTCTACATCGGGTTTTTCCTTAAAGCGCAGCAGCTTGAAATGCTCGCGGCTGAACATCTGTTTCTTAATTGCGATCTTTTCACCGCATTCCAGATAACCGTATCCTGTAGCCGGATAGGTAGGCACAATTCCCAGAGTATAGAGAGCTTCGGAGGATTGAGCGGCTTCAACCGCTGATAAGATCGTTTCCTGGAATTTATCGTAAGGATCGATCTTATGATCGGCTGTGAGGGTGACGATCACGCAGGAGGGGCCGAAGAGCTTTTTGATCAAAGCCGCCGCCAGAGCCGCCGCCGCGGCGGTATCTCTGCGGAAAGGCTCGCCGATAATCTGATCGGCGGGAATCTCCGGAAGCTGCTCTTTGACCAGATCGGTAAAAACCGCGTTGGTAAGCACGAAGATGCGCTCAGCCGGAATTATATCCTTAATGCGGTCAAAACTCTGCTGCAGCAGGGTGCGTTCGCTGAAGATGTTGAGAAACTGCTTGGGCTTTTTAGTTGTGCTGACGGGCCAAAAGCGCGTACCAGCGCCGCCGGCCATGATTACCGCCGCCAGATTGGCTTGGGCAGTGCCGGTAAAATTCGGATTATTCATATAATTATTGCAAAGATCCTTAATTTTATACTGTTAAAAGAACGTTCTTGATACGTATGTTTTTTCCCTCACAATTTAATCCGGCCTGAAAAGCATCATATTTTCCATCGGACAGCTGACGCATTGCGCCGTGCTCCTTCCTCTTTTCCTGCATTGCTCTGTCATCGGCCGCCGCGGTTAAGAGGGTTTATAGAATATCATACCTTCTGAAGACTTCGCCTCCCTATCTTATGTGTCCATCACTGTTTTGCGTTTGCTCAACACTGAACCCGTCAAAAGGCTCATTATTAAACGGTGCTGTAGGAACTGCAGTGCGCCGTGATGAAGAACATTCCGGAATTTACGCTGACGAAACAAAGCAAGCACAAGTCCGCAGGGCTTGAGCTTGCACCCTGCCGTAAGAATAAAAATGAAAAAAAAGGAACAGGTAATGGAACAGACGCTTAATCTCAACATCACCGTCAAAGCGGGCGCGGAAAATGCGCCGGACTATTACCGGAAGGAGTGCTGGTGCAAGATTCCGGAGATCACTAAGGACGTCGACACGTTTCTATGTCTATGCAACTGAGTACATCATGGGCAGTCTCAAAGAGAACGCGCCCGAGTACGCGTCGCTCGACAACGCCGAGATGCTGGAAGGCGCCGCGGGCGAATACCTGCTGCATGCCACCGCTTATGCGGACTCCACCAATGTTTTCATGCCATACTACCGTCAGGCCGGCATGCCGGTCATGGGAAAAGCCTGGAAGGAGACCGGCAACGTCGACGCGGCGATTTCCGGCATGCCCTACGCCGACGTGACCGCGGCGCTCGATTACTATTTCGAGAACTTCAACGGCGGCCGCCCGTTCATTATCGCGGGTCACAGCCAGGGTTCGGCCATATTGAAGCTCGTGTTGAAGAAGTATTTTAAGGAGCACCCCGACCGTTATAAACGCATGGTTGCCGCCTATCTGATCGGTTATTCCGTCACGAAGGAAGAGCTCGCGGCCAATCCTTTCCTGAAGTTCGCGACAGGCGAGGCCGACACCGGCGTTATCGTCAGTTGGAACACCGAAGGACCCAAGAATGCGGAGGTTAATGCAGAGACCGCCGTGCTGCTGCCGAACGCAATCAGCATCAATCCGCTGAACTGGAAGCTCGACGATACATACGCGCCGGCCAGCGAGAACCTGGGCTCTCTCATCCCGAACGCGGAAACCGGCGAGCTCGAGATCGGCGACGTCGGCGCGGATGCGCGGGTGATTCCCAGCCGCGGCGTGGTAGTTACGAACGCCAAGGGCGATGAGATGCCTGAGGATAAGGCTAAGGTCGCCGCCTCGTTCTTCGGGCCGGACGGCCGCCACGGCGAGGACTACGCGCTCTACTACAGCAACATCAAAGACAACGCTGCCAAGAGAGTCGCCGCTTATTTGGCGGGCGCGGGAAAAGCGCCGGACTATTCCCGGAAGGAGTGCTGGTACAAATTCCCGGAGATCACCAAGGACGTCGACACGTTCTACATTTACTCGACTG
>JAFTAM010000066.1 GCA_017458675.1 bacterium | reverse complement strand
GGCGGCGGCACTACCGATTTATGCTGCCTCAGAGTTCATTCCCGGCGGCGAAAACACCGTTCCGAAACGGAAAACATAAACTGCAGCTTCGGCGAAATGAGCGTATCCGAACAGAACCGCTGCATTCCGACGGCCGCCGCCGAACTGGCCGAAGAGTATAAGCTTAACAACGCCGCCGAGCTGACTTCCATACTGCTCAGGAATACAGATTGGACCAGGCGCTGGAACATTCTTTTCGGCGCTATGAAACTGCCATTCGGCCGGAAGGAGCTGATTGAAAAAATTGAAAGCGTCGCCGCCGGACCGGCCGAATCTCAAAACAGTTTATACAGCTACTTCAATCAGGTAACCATCCTGAACGCTTCAGGTTCGCCCACCTTCGGAGGCAACAAAATCACTAAGGTCATTGCCGATTTTATTGAAAACGACATAGCCGGGCAGAACATCCGGCTCATTTCGCTGCAAAACTTCAGCGGCGGCATCGAGCTCAATACCGTTAAAAAATATGCCCGTCAGAACGAAGAATCGCTGTTCAGAATAGCCGAGCTGACCAAAATTAAATTCGCCGAGCTTAAGAAGCTTCTCAAGGAGCAGTCCGGCGAAGCCAGGACTCAGAAATTCAGCCGGCTCCTGGAGCTGGAGCGCACTCCTCTGAGAATATTTGCCGATTCTAACGGCAAAATGTCCATTCAAAGACTTGAGCCCAACCTCATTGCGGAAATTGTTCAGAAGATCGCCGCTGAAGAAAAGCAGATTGAAGAAGAATTATACCGAGAGATACAGCCTCTGGCCGAAGAATACAAAAACCTGCTGAAAAGAGCCGGCCTCGAAAAACCCGACGTCATTTTGATATCCGGTCTGGCTTCACAGTGGCCGCAGATTAAAACGCTGATCCAAAACGATTTCGGAAGCGGAATCGAATATCCGCACAGCCTGGATTTAAAACACTGCGTTGTTGCCGGAGCCGGAAAAAAGGCTCTTTGGGACTCGCAGAAGTTTATTCCCGCCGACAGCGCCGGCAAGGTAATTACCAGCGTATCCGAACAGGTTTTCACCACCCAGAGCCTGGGCTACTATCAAAACGGACGGTATACGGAATGTATCGGAGCCGGTACGGTTTTAGAGGACGGCCAAAGCCTGCGCGTAAGCCAGCCGTTTATCCAGTTCAGGGAGCTCGAGCTTTGCTCCGGAAGCCAGTGCGGCAGCTTCCGCGCCGGCGCCGACAGTCCGTTCCTGCATAGAATAGGCGTCTACAGGCTCAGCGCGCCTCTTCCCCAGGACTGCCCCGAGCGGGAGCTTATAATCGAGCTGCGCCGCTGCCAGGAGATGCCCGGCTGTGCAGACCTTAATTTATATATTCAAAGCGGCGGCAAAAACTACCCGTTGGAAAACATTTCAGCATCATCGGCGGAGCCTTTGTACATCTTCAATAAATAGGAGCAGATATGGAAGCGGACAGACAAAAACAGATGTCATATGAGACTGACGGAGAGGCGATCCTTGCCGATTTGCCGCCCGCATTCGATCTTAATTCCGAACCGGAGGCTGACGCTGAAAGATACGAGGGCGATTGCTGCGATTATCAGGACGCAGCTTGTTCCGACGATAAAGAAGCCGGACTCGGCGAGGCCGCAGAAACTGAAGACGATAAGGACATCCTTATCGCCGAACTGATAGAAGAAAACCTGCGCCTCAAGTCCGAACTGCACAAGCTGCAGGCAGCCTATGAAGAGCTGCTCAGATCCGCTCCCGCCGCTGCTCCGGCTAAGAACGAACAGAGAGGCGAAGAGCCGCCCCGTCTGCAGGATGCCCGCTTGAACGCCGGCGAGCTGCAAAACCTGAAAGCAGCCCTGGCAGAGGAAATCAGCTCCGTTTACGAAGAGCGGCTGGCCCGTCTGGAAGCCTCAGCTAAGCTGAGTCTGACCCAGGAGCGGCTTGAACAGCTGCTGGAACAGCGGATATCTGCCTTGAGCGAAGAGCTGAAAGGCGGCGCCGAGCAGCAGCTTGCTCGGCAGCAGGACGAGCTGAACATCCGAATCGAGGAGAAGCTCAACCTCCTTGCTGACAGGCTGCAGCCCCCTGCTTCCGGTTTGAACGAGGAGCGGGTCAGGACATTGCTCGAGCAAAAACTGACGCCCATTGAAACGGAAATTGAACGGATCCAGACTCTCAGTCAAGGCAGCCTCGAAGCGGCGCGCCAGGCTCTGGCTAAAGCCGAGGGAGACATAACTCTGAGCAAAAAGGCCTTTGACAGCTTCAGGCAGATGCTCGCCGCTTTCAACGAAAGACAGGTATTCAGCCTCACTCCCCAGCTCAATAAGCTGTATGCGGAAATTGACAAAAGCATTCAAAGCCTCTCCCAAAGCCGCAGCGAACTTTTGGAAAACTTCGACGGTCTGCTGACCTCATTAAAATTGAGCCTCGACTACAATATCAGGCTGCAGAGCTTCAACAGCTTCAAAAAGACGCTGATCAAGTTCATAATCGCCGTCCTGGACTATACCAAGGACAACGAAGCCAATATTTACCACGTCTTTACTTCCAAGCAGATTAAGGATATCCTTAACGGCGTCGGCTGCCGCATAATCCTCCCCGACGAAAACGACGCCTACGAAGCCGAAACCATGGAGATAAAGCATTACAAAAATACCGCCGATCCCAACCTGCACAACAAAGTCTGCAAAGCGGAAAATTTCGGCCTTGTCTGGCAGCTTCGCGAAGATATTCCTCCGGAAATTATCAAAAAAGCCGAGATTGTGCTTTACATAAATTATTAAAACCCTTCGCCGAAAGTTCAGGATGGCATAGCTCTTGCCTGCCTTTGCAGCCTGCGGCGAGGCAAGCTCCTTCGCTGAAAAGCTCAGGACGGCGCCTCACGCCTGCAGTTCGGGACTTAATCTGCTGCCTTTCGTTTTGAGTAATATCAGCAGCATTTCGTACTGAGCGGCAGAGAATAATCATATTATGGCCGGCCTCTTCGCCGAAGAAAAAAATGCCGCATTCCGGGGAACGCGGCATTTTTCTTTAAGGCTGAAAACTACTGAGCCTTAACCGGAAGCAGACGCTCCTGACCGCCCATATAAGGACGGAGAACTTCGGGAATAATCACCGAACCGTCGGCCTGCTGGAAGTTTTCCAGAATGGCCACCATAGTGCGGCCGACCGCCAGACCTGATCCGTTTAAAGTGTGGACGTATTCGGTGGGCGCAGAGGGCTCGCGGCGGAAGCGCATATTGGCGCGGCGGGCCTGGTAATCGCGGCAGTTGGAGCAGGAAGAAATTTCAATAAAGCGCTCCTGAGCCGGAGACCAGAACTCGAGGTCGTAAGTCTTGGAAGAAGAGAGGCCCATATCGCCGGCGCAGAGCAGCATTACTCTGTAGGGAATGCCTAAGCCCTTGAGGACGTCTTCGGCGTCGCTGACCATCTTTTCCAGCTCGTCGTTGGAAGTGTCGGGGTTGGAGATTTTGACCATCTCTACCTTATTGAACTGGTGGACGCGCACGATGCCGCGGGTATCGCGGCCGGCCGCTCCGGCTTCGGAACGGAAGCAGGCGGTGCAGGCTGTATAGTAGTAAGGCAGGTTCTTGGCCTCCAAAATTTCACCGCGGTGAATGTTGGTCAGAGGCACCTCGGCGGTAGAAATCAGATAGAGATCGTTGGGCGTGCAGTGGAAGAGATCGTCCTTGAACTTGGGAAGCTGTCCGGTAGCGTACATGGTGTCGGGAGAAACCAGAACCGGAGGCAGCATCTCCTTGTAGCCGTGCTTCTGAGTGTGCAGGTCGAGCATGTAGGTGTAGATAGCGCGCTCTAAACGGGCGCCGTCGCCGCAGAGCAGCCAGAAACGGGCTCCGGAGAGCTTAATGGCCCGCTGAGCGTCGAAAATGCCCAGTTCTTCGCCTAAATCCCAGTGGGGCTTGAGCTTGAAATCGTAATTCTTGAATTCGCCTACCCGGCGTACCTCTTTGTTGAACTCTGAATCGGGACCGTCAGGAATATCCTCCTGAGGCAGATTGGGCAGAACCTCCACCAAATGGACCTGCTCCTCTTCAACCGCCGCTTTTTCCTTGTCCAAATCGGCGATCTGCTGGCCCATCTCTCTCATGCGGGCGGAGTCGGCGGAAATATCCTCGCCGGCCTTCTTGCGCTTGCCCAGCTCCGCCGAGACCTGATTGCGCTCTTTTTTGAGCTCGTCGGCCCTGGTAATTAAATCGCGTCTCTTGACGTCCAGAGCCAGAATGCTGTCGATGACCTCCGGCTGTACGCCGCGGCGGGCTAAAGCCTTTTTAACATAATCGGTCTCACGGCGAATAAGTTTAATATCCAACATAGAGTAAAATTCAACCTCCAACTCTATATACAATAAAGCGAATTAAATTTCCCAAAACACCAAACAAGCTTCCCGGCCTTATAGTCAAGGCACAGGAAGCAAGCGTCTGAGGAAAAACAAAATTAAAAATTAGTAAGGCAGGCTCATCATCTTCTTGAAGTCGTCGGGACGGCTGGCGTGGCGGACGGCTTCTTCCATAGTGACGATGTTTTTGCGGACCAGGAAGCGCAGGGCCATTTCCTGAGTCTGCATGCCGTGCTCGCGGGCGGCCGCCGACATGTAAGGAGCGATCTGGGCGATCTTGTTTTCACGCAGCATCTCCTTCAGCTTGCCGGTATTGATCAGCAGCTCGAAAGCGGGAATGAGGCCTTCTCCGGAGGCCCGGCGCAGCAGCAGCTGGCCGACGATGGCTCTCAGACCTAAAGCCAGAGAGTTGCGGCAGGACTGCGAAAGGTGGGGCGGATAAGCGTCGATGATGTTTTCCAGCATAACCTGAATGCTGGAGGCTACCGCGCAGGCCAGAACCAAGGTACCGGAAGCGGCCAACTTCAGAGCGTTCTGAATGCACTCCAGGCCTTCCAGGTTGGAAATAACCACCACGTCGGCGCCCTGGCGGGACAGAGACGCGAACGCCTCCTTGTAGCCCAGAACGTCGGTGCCGATTTCACGCTGACAGATTACGCCCTTCTGGTTGCGGTGCAGGAAGTCCAATGGGTCCTCCAGGGAGACGATCTGACAGCAGCGGGTTGCCAGAATGTGATTGACCAGAGCCGCTAAGGTATTGCTCTTGCCCGACTGCTTGGGGCCGCAGATCAGCACTAAGCCGGAAGCGGATTCGGAAACCTGGTTTTTAATAAGTTCAGGGATGGCGAGTTCTTCGATCGTAGGCGCCGAAGGAGGGTTCGTGGAGACGACGCAGGCGACCGATCCGCGCTGGCGGAAAACATTGACCCTGAAGCGGGAAAGTCCGGGAACAGAGAAGGCGAAATCACATTCCATGCGCTCCTCAAATTCGTCCTGAAGCTGCTCGTTCATTATAGCTTCGCTGAAAGCCCGGGTATCCTGGGGAGATAAAATCGGTCCCTCCATGTTGACGAGCTCATTGTTAATACGCATCAAAATCGGACTGCCGGGAATTAAATGCAAATGCGAAGCGCGGTGCTCCACCATACTGGTAAATAATTCTTCAACGTTCATCGAAAAACGGTACCCTTCTTTAAATTACGCTGTAAATCGCAGCTGCCGGCGGCAAAAGCCGCCACAGCAATATATATTCTTTAAAAAATCTTAATCGCTCATGGTCGCGGCAGGACCGCCGGCGTTGGGAGTGCTGATAAGTCTGTTGAATTCTTCGGGACTGTGGGCCTTGGACAAGCCTTCCTCATAGGTAATGAGGCCCTGCTGGTAGAGGTTGCGCAGCGACATATCGAAGCTGAGCATGCCGTACTGACGCCCGGTTTGAATCGTACTGGGAATCTGATGGGTTTTGCCTTCGCGGATGAGGTTGCGCACCGCCGGAATCATAGGCATAAGTTCCATGGCCATCACGCGGCCTCCGCCTCTGGCCTTGCTGAGCAGGCTTTGACAGAGAATGCCCTCCAGGCAGACCGAAAGCTGCATGCGCACCTGCTGCTGCTGATGCGGAGGGAAGATGTCGATGACGCGGTCTACTGTTGAGGCGGCCGAATTGGTGTGCAGAGTAGCCAGCACCAAGTGACCGGTTTCAGCAGCGGAGATAGCGATCTGAGTCGTCTCTAAATCGCGCATTTCTCCGATGAGTATCACGTCCGGGTCCTGACGGAGAACGTGCTTCAGAGCCATGGCAAAGCTGTGCGTATCCGCGCCCACCTCGCGCTGGCAGATTACCGAGTTTTTATCCTTATGCAGGAACTCGATAGGGTCCTCGCAGGTAATAATGTGACAGCGGCGATTCTCGTTAATATGGTCGATCATGCCGGCCAGAGTCGTAGATTTACCGGAACCGGTAGGACCGGTAACCAGAACCAGACCGCGGGGGCGCATAGCCAAATCGCTGACCGTCTGGGGCATCTTCAGCTCCTCCAGCGTCAGAGGACGGGAAGGAATTACACGCAGAGCCGCTCCCCAGGTACCGCGCTGCAGATAAATATTGACACGGAAACGGGAAACGCCGGGAATGCTGTAAGCCAGGTCAAGCTCCTTATCGGCGATAAATTTAGCCTTTTGTTCGTCGGTTAAAATGCTTTCGCAGAGACGCCTGACCGTAGCGCCGTCCAAAATCTGATAAGTTGCCGGAGTCAATTCGCCGTCGACACGAATCATGGGGGCGCTGCCGACCTTAATATGAAGGTCGGAAGCTCCGCGCTCTACCATAATGCGCAGAAGATCGTCTAAAATCAACTCATTAGAATCCATCAGTTTATTCATAAACGCAACCTTTTATGTTATAAATTTTTTCAAAGAACACAGACAGTCTCAGCAAAAAGGCAAGCCTGACTTTCGCCGTCTTCTATGACAATATCTATTTCCATTAAAAATATTTATATTCTCAATTCTAAACTAAAAAGCCTTTACATATCTTCGCTTTATTGCCATAAATATTACGCTTGTCCGCCGAAAATCTCAATGAAGGGCAAAGCCGGCCCCTAATCGAATAGCCGCCGCGTGTCAGATTTGAATGATTTACAAGAATTTCTCTCTCCCCGGCTGCCGACTTTAAAAGTCGGCTCTCACGGGACGCCCTACCCCGATTCGGTACGGCTGCTGGACAAATGGCTCAAGACTGCGGTCCGCCATCTTTCCGGTTTTGAAAATCAGCCCTGCGTCGTCAGACACGCCGTCAAAAACCCCTCAATAAGCGATGAAATCAGAAGGCGCAGCGAGGACAAATATCTGCAGATCGGTACGACCGACGCATATCCTCTGCTCGTTAATGAGGAAGGGCGGCTCTTTATCCGCGAGCTGGATGGCCAGCGCGTCATTCACCCCGGAACCAACGACGAACTGATAGACAATATCTTCAAATATACTCCCATAGATATTCCTCAGCCCGACCAGCTCGAGCAGATCCGCTGCCTGCTCATTTCTAAGCTATACAAGGTAGGCTATTCAAACTGGAGCGATCTGAGCGGCGAAGAACGGGCGGAGCTCGTTTCCAGGGAGGGAGGCGGCCCGGAAGCGGCGCTGGCGCTGGAACTTTTAAAAGACGGCGATCAAATCGAAACTCTGGAGCTCTTTGTCAGCGAAAAAGCCAACAAAAACATGCAGAAGGAGATCTGGCTCTGCGGCGCCAAAGGCGAACTCAGCTTAAACGCCGGCACTTTAGGCTGGTTCCTGCGCAATCCTGACTGGAGCGGCAGCGACAATCTGCAGAATATCGCCAAGCATATTGTAAGCAGCTACGCCGAGGAAGCCAGCCGGTACATCCTCCATCCCAACTCTGCGGTGCGCCTGCATCTGGCCGATCTCATCGACAATGCCGACAGCCTGCTGGACTGGCTGAAAATTGAAAACGTCTATACCGTCCGCCACCGGATTTTAATGCAGCTTCAGACTTTAGTTTCCGTTCAGGACTTAGTTATGAAACTCAAAGCCGTATCCAAAGGCTCTTCGCCCGATAAGGAGCTATCGGAGGTCATCGGCTGGGTTTTGGCCAACTGGACGTTTGCCGCCGCCTCCGATCAGGACTTAGCCGCCTTTGCGGAAGCTACAGGTTTCAATATAGGCAAAGCCAATATACAAGCCCTCAAAACAGCTTTAAACAATATCCTGCCGCTTTAGCGAAAGTTCCCGGTCAGGATTCTTTGGCCGCGGCCTTATAAAGACAAGGCCGGCATATCCGCTCTCCCGCCGATTCAAAGCGGCCTGCAGGACTCAGGCCTTCTCAATAACGACGTCGGTTATTTCAAAAACGCAGTCCTTGCCGAAATCGCCGTTATAGGCGTCTGCGTGGAAGTAAAAACCGAACCAAAAGCTTAACGACAAATAGTTCTTCCGGCCGAAACTGTTGCTCAGATAAAAAATAACGCTTCCGCCTCCGCTCCTGTACACGAGCTCGCGCTCCTGCTTTCCCCAGGTCCAGTAAGGTATGCGGCTCGCGTAAAGTCTGCGAATGCGGGGCGGCTTTCCCGCAAGCGCCGAAAGCTTGTCGTTAATATGCTGAAAACCTCCGACATATCCCTTAAAAGCAGCCAGCTTAACCGACATTTCAGAGCTAAGAAAATCCGGCGAAAAAAGCGGGTCCAGCCCCTTTTCTTCGGCACATATTAAGCGGCCTTCGGAAAAAGTCAGACTTATTTCCGCTTCATTCTGCCCGCGGCCGCCGTCCTCAGCCTCCGAGCGCCAGCAGTAGGTCTGCTCAGAAGCTCCCCCGCTAACTTCCGCGCCGCTGCCTCCCAGGACCCTTTGAGCTTCGGCGAGCGTTATCTTAAAAACAGGTTTAAGCAGCAAAAAATTTTCATAAGTCAAACCGGGATGAATTATTTTATCCTTCAGAGGCGCATTAACGGAGCTATCGATGGTATTAATGAGCAAAACGACAATGGCGACAAAGAATAAAATCGGAACTGTCAAAGCCACATAAATCATAAAAAATAATTAAAGATGCATACCGCTTTCCCTGTAGGCACGCAGCTTATGAGAAAAATACCGCCGCTAGGCCGTATCCGGCTCCGGCAAAACTTTATCCGGTCACCTTATCGTATACGAGCTTGCCAACGTCTGCGCCGATGGCGATGGCTCCGGCCACGGCGGCGACGGGAGCGCCTACGCCGGTCAGCAGAGCCACGCCGGCGACTACGCTGGCTACGCCGGAAACCGTCGTCAAGCCGCCGTCAACGAGCTTTTTAGTCGCGGCGTCCTTTTCTTCATTCGTCTTGGCGCTGTTGAGCTCGCCCACGCCTTCGGCAATATCCATGCCGCCCATGACCGCGGAAACGCCGCCTAAGCCGATCTGCAAACCGGGAATGAGTTTGCCGGCCACCATGCCGCCGCCTTCGCCGGCCGCCTTAACCGCCGTCGCTCCGCCTTCAAGCGCTTCTTCACCGACCTTTGCGGCCGCAGCGCCGCCTTCGGCCGCTGCTTCGCCGGTTTTAAGAAGCTCTGCTCCGCCCGATACAGCGCCCTTGCCGGCTTTAGCAGCTTCAGCGCCGCCTTCGGCCGCTGCTTCAACAGCTTTCGCTCCGCTGAACTTGTCCTTGACGGAAGAAGCCAGATGACCGATGCCGTCCGCAACCTTATCAATGCCTCTGCCTGCGGCTTCATCAACCTTGCTGAAACCTTCCCCGAGCTTATTGGCTGCAGAAGAAACAAACTGACCCGCCTTGCTGCCCTTTACAGCGGCAGCGGCTTCTTCAGCGGCGCCTGCCGCCTTTGAGACCTCTTCGGCTACGGTATTCTTAACGGAAGAGAGGACGGCGCCCGCGCTTGTAGCCTTAAACTTGCTAAGTCCCTCGGCCGCCTTTTCTGCGACGCCTCCAATCACATTTTTAGCCGCGCAGGCCGCTTCGCTGATCTTTCCGGCTATCATAGCGCCGGCTTCGGTCCCCAGGAAAGCTTCCTTGCCCGCTTCAACATGGGGAGCGATCTTGCCGATTACATGCTCGGCAATCTTCTCACCGGTCTTAGTACCGAGAATATCTTTGGCAAATGTACCGTCATCCTTTACGGTTCCTAATACCTCTTTAGGCTCAATCTTTTTGCCGTGCTGAATCTTATCGGCCAGTTCCGCGGTACTCCCAGCGGCGGCCGCGCCGTCAAAGGCGGTGCTCAATCCGCTGACGGCTCCTCCGACGCTCAAAGCCTTGCTGTCGTCGCCCAAGGCCTGCACCGTCTTGCTTACCGCTCCGTCCTTATTGATATCGGCAGCCGCTTTGCCGCCTTCTTCGACGGTCTGTACGATTACGCCGCTTTCCTTGAGTTTATCGGCCTGCTTAATGGCCTTCTGGCCTTTGAAGAGAGCGTTGTCGACATCCTCAACCTGCCGGACAGCCTGCTCCATTTCATTTTCGGCATTGTCGTCCTTATTTGCGGAAGCAGCCTGTGAGCTCTGGTTATGCGAGGCAGTTTTGCTGATATTCTTATCGGCCATGACGCTGGCCTTGGAGGTGCTGTCGGTGCCGAGTATGCTGCTGAGCTTATCGCCAGCCTTATCGGCGGCAGAACGGACCTTGTCCAGCAGACCGTTCCTGTGCGCCTCCGCCGCAGCTCCGCTTCCTTTGGCGGCCGCAGCCTGCTTGACCTTCTGCTCCTGAGCCTGCCTTTTGGCTTCAACCTTCTTCTGCGCTTCGGCTTTCTTCTGTTCTTCCGCCCGGCGCTTCTCTTCGGCCTTCTGTTTCTCTTCGGCTCTCCGCTTTTCTTCAGCGCGGCGCTTTTCTTCCGCTCTGCGCCTGGCTTCCTCAGCCCTGCGCCTGGCCTCTTCGGCGCGGCGCTGCGCTTCTACCCAAGAATTATCGTTTCCGACAGAACCTACTGAAGACATACTCTAAACCTCTAACAAAACTGCTTGTTATCTTAATACACTTTTTTAAGCAAATAATCTAGATACCGACGGTTCATGTTAACTTTTTTTTTACATTTAAGCCGCTATTTTTCACTAAGAGCTATGAGGCCCGTCGCTGTCCTTAATCTCTTCGTTCATAACCGCAGTGCTGACGGCCTGACGGACATAATCGGGAGAATATGCCGCCAGAACCAATAAACCGCAGGCATCCGCCAGCCGGGCTAATTTAGGCATAATTTCCGCGCCGCGCTTCTTCAGCTCTTCGGAATCGTCCTCATAGTCAACCAGCTCTTTGGCGTTTTTTACAGTCTCCTCCCGGAGCCGGCGGCTCTCCTCCTCCAAGGGCAAAAAAACGGCCTTGAGATCTTTCAGCGCCCGACGGTATTCCTCCAAAGGTCTCCTGCGGGAGACCGTCTCCGCCGCCAAAGCGCTTATAATATCCTTTTTCTCCGAAAAATCGCGCTGCTCCGCCGCGGCGCGCACCCGTTCCAAAATATTTCTGAAAACTTCCTGAGCCTTTTCCGCAATCTGAGTTCCTATGCGCAGCCCGGAGGGTTCTTCTCTGTTGACGAAGGCTTCAAACTGCATCAAAGCCAGGCGGAACAGATAAGCGCAGCTGTCCAGCTCGCTGCCCAGCTTTCTCACGTATTCCCCAGCCTCGGCTTCAAAGCCGGACAGCTGCTTTTTTACATCCCGCAGGCGCCCGTCTATATCCTTAAAAGCGGCGTAAATCTCCTGAAGAAAGGTTTCCGGCTCAATAACGCCGCGGCTGACCTGAACGATTAATTTTGAAACGCCGGTAAATCTCTCTATATCTATTTTAGCTCCCGCGGCAGGAGCGCCGCCGGCTTCATGTTTGCCTTTATTGTTCATGGGTCAACCTCTTCTCCTCTGACAGGCGCCGAAAACAGCTGAATTCTGCTTCAAGATACAACCGCGGCTGCCTTGAGCCACTTATCCACAGCCTTAGCCAGGCTTCGCCCCGCCGCCTCCAAAACCTGATAATTGCCGCCGTCAAAGGCCTCCGCTTCTTCCAAGGCCTTAAAATATAAATCGCGCCCCTCCTGCATGAGCTTATGCAGAGCCTCGTCAGCCGCGCATACAGAATCGAAATAGGTATCAAAATCTATCTCTCCCTCCGTAAATCCGGCTATAGCCTTTCCCAAAGACTCCCCATCTTCAGAATTCGCGCTTTCCTGACGCCGGCGAATGCTTTCGGCGACGAACTTCAGCCCCCGGTGGGCCTGCTGAGCCAGCAGAACGCCTACTTCCACACATTTTTTGTTGTCCGGGGCGTACATATCGAACTGAATGCGCGCCAGACGGTAAATGTAACAGGCGTCGCGAAGGCGCACATCCAGATTCTCATAAGGCGTATGTCCGTCGACCCGCTTTAAATCTTCCCTGAGACGGGCCGCCGTATCGTCGAGAGCTGAGAAAATCAGCTTTATCTGTTTTGCAAAGGCCTTAATTTCTATATCCTGAGCCGCCGTATCCGCGGCCAGATTCTCCAAAGCCTCCAAAATTCTGTTCTCGTCGTCAACCAACAGGGCTCCGGAATATTCATTGGAGCCTTCCCAATCTTCGCCGGAATGGGAAGCAAAAGCCTGAACGGCAAAAGGACGGTGCGCTCCGCAGGAGACGCAGTAGGTTTCCTCAATGCCGTTTTTGCCGCTGCAGACAAAACAAACCCATTCCGTATTCATATAAAGCTCCGTTTATTTGCAAATTAAAACCAGGCTCAGTTAACTATAAAAAACCGAATTAAAACTTTAGAGAATAAAACCCAGATTCCTACTTGCCGAAACATACAAAAAAAGTTCTCCAAAGGCTCGGGGCTGCTTTGAAGAACTTTCAGAATAGCTGAAGCTGTGAAATATATCACCCGTTAATTTCTTGATCGACAACCATGCCGCTCACGGTCTTTTTAACATATTCGGGAGAATAAACAGAAAGCGTAACCGCTCCCAAAGCGTTTTCCAATTTCGGCAGGTCCTGAAAAATTTTCGCGGCCCATAATTTCCGTTCCTCAGAGCCTGCGTCTTTTAATTTCAGGCAATCCGCCGTTATCTCTGCCCTTAATCTTTCAGCCTCATCCGTCTGAGCGGAAAAAATAGCCTTGAGCTGCTGCAGGGCCGTACTGTAATTGGAATGGGACAGCTTACCCTCCATTACCTCGGAGGCGACGCTGCAGACGGCGATTTTGCTGCCGTAAAGGCCGTTGTCCAAGGCCATGGAGCCGTTGGTTTCAATGAGCTTTTGAAAGGCCGCATTGCCCTTGTTAAGAAGCTGCATGCCAATGCGCAGTCCCTCGGGCTCCTCGCCGGCCGCAAAGACTTCAAAAAAGTCAGAAGCCATAGCGACGAGAGAGCGGCAGCTTTCGGCTCTTTCTAAAACAGACTTTATATATTCGCCGCCTTCGTTATCCTCAAAGTTCTGTCCGGCAGCCTCCAGATCCCCGCGCAGATTCGCAAAAACACCTTCGAGTTCGGAGAAAATAGGCCTGATACCGGCTAAAAATTCTTCGGCGCCGATTTGCCCCTGAGCTATTGCCGCCGCATATTTTACAATACCGGTAAATTTTATAGTGCTGTTTTCACTGCCGTCCATCCTGTAGCACCTCTGCAGTCAGTTAAAAAAATACAATATTTCACCGAAACGGTAATAAAGCTTTTTTCAAATAAATTGCTCATCCCGCCGCATTGACCGAAATTTTACTGCCGCTGAAAATCTGCGAGGAAAAAAAACATCCGTTCATGCAGCTAAAAAAGGGACTGAATCCGCCTCAAAATCCAGCGGCAGTCCCTGTCGGCAAATCGGTACGGCAATTTTATTTAAAGAATAGATCGTTGCCTATATGCACCAAATTAGCCACGCCTGAAACTATCAGCGCGCCTACGCAGACGGGAGTTCCGGGAGTACAGGCCGCGACGGCTCCGGCTACGCCGGCAATCGTATCGCATATTCCGTTGACAACATCATGCTTAGAGCCGGATTTAGAGCCGCTTACTATTTCGGTTACGCCTATTCCTGCGGTCAATGCGCCGCCGGCCACGCCCAGGCCCTTGGAAATCGCGCCGGCCGCTTTCGATACGTTGGAGATATTGGTCGCGTCCAGAACGTCTTTGGCAACGGCGCCGGCGTCTTTAGCTACTCCCAGAGGATTCACTTCCTTGCCGGTAGCAATATCGGCAATATCCTTGCCCAGGGAAAAGACGTCCTCGGCCATATTCAGCTTGCCGAAAGCGCTGTCGGCCTTGCCGAACTTCTTGGCCGCGGAATCGGAAAAACCGGAATAATCGCTGGTAGCAGTTTTAAAACCTTTAGAAATACTGCCGCCTACAGACTTTCCAGCTGAAGCCAGTCCGGAATGCAGTGTAGACAAACCGCTCTTAATAGCATCCATCTGCAGAGACTCCTTAAAATAAACTTTGCTTATTATATCACACAAATACGCTTTAATGACAAGAGGGAAAGGCGCAGAAAGCGCTATTTTCAATATTTCCGCTCACTAATCAGCCGGCGTGGACCGCCAAAATGGCCTCGCCGAACTTTTTGCCGACCCGCTCGACGCTTTCGGCCACGGGAAGCAAAATCTTATAATTATTGCCGTCAAAGGCTTCGGCCTCGTGCAAAGCTGAAAAATACAGACGCCGGCCTTCTTCAACGGTCTCCCGCAGATAGCTGTCAGCCTCGGCAATAGCTTCGGCATACGCCTGCCTGTCAATTTCGCCGTTTATAAAGCCTTCCACGGCTCGGCCGATCATATTGCGAAAATGCTCGCCGCCCGGCTCTTTATGGCGGCGCAGATAATCGGCGGTCCAATGCAGCGCTTCAAACGCCTGCTCGGCCAGCAGCAGTCCCAAATCGGCCGCCTGTCTGTTCTCCGCCGAACAATCGGCAAATTGAGCCCAGGCCAATCGGAAAAGGGAATATGAAACGTTCAAACGCGAGGCCATCCTGGCGGCCGCATGATCTTCCTCACCCTGAAGATCTTCGTTCAGGCGGGTGAAAAACGCATCTAAATCACCAAAGACCTCACCCATCGCTTCCGCAAAGTTCTGAGCGTCTTCTTCGCCGTTAAGAACGGCATGCACTAAAGCGGACATCCTTTCCTGAAGCGCGGTTTCCTCGTTCTTGCTTTTATACACGCTTCCGCTCCGCTCTGTTTCAGCTTCCGCTCCGGTTTCAGGTCCGCCTGCCGAGAGCGGCTCCGCAAAGGGAGCTTCAGCTCCGCAGGAGGCGCAGATTTCACTGTCCGCATCGTTGACGGCATTACATTCCCAGCAACTCCATTCACCCATACAAAACCACCGTAAAACAAAAAATACCGACCGAACGTTATTAAAATAATCCGCGCCGGACAAAAGCAGACTTGGCAATTTGCCTCAGCGGCGGCTGACAGGACAAGCGGCGCATCTGCGCCTTTCAGCGCCGAAACGCCGGTATGTCTGTCCGCATAACTATATTATATAGTTATATATATTAAAATAACAGACAGGGAATCCTACCTGCCGCCCGCAAAAGCGGTAAAAAAAGCCCCTCTTCGCTTTTACGCTCCGGGGGGCCTTAAATGCTTTGCACTTAAGCTAAGCTAACTAACCGTTTCTGCGCTTGAAGTCGGCCATGAATTCGACCAGGCGCTCTACGCCCTCATAGGGGAAAGCGTTGTAGATGGAAGCGCGCATACCGCCCACGGAGCGGTGGCCCTTCAGACCGCACATGCCCAAAGCCTCGGCTTCGGCGGCAAATTTCTTCTCCAGCTCCTCGCTGGCCATGCGCCAGGTGACGTTCATCAGGGAGCGGACTTCCTTGGCGGCGTGGCCCTTGTAGAAGCCGTCGCTCTCGTCAATAGCCTTGTAGAGCAGAGCCGCCTTCTTCTTATTCAGGGCGTGAATCTTCTCCAGGCCGCCGATTTCTTCTTCCAGCCACTTCAAAACCAAATCGACGATATATACCGCGAACACGGGCGGAGTGTTGTGCATGGACTTGCCTTCCACGTGAGTGCGGTAGTCCATCATTATGGGACGTCTCTCGTCGGGAATAACCCTCTTGTACAGGCTGTCGGACAGTATGACCACGGTCACGCCGGCCGGACCGACATTCTTCTGAGCGCCGGCATAGATCATACCGTACTTTTTGGGATCGATGGGACGGCTCAGGAAGTCCGAAGAACAGTCGCAGATTACGGGAACGCCCCAATCCTTGGGATCATGCTGGAACTCGAGGCCGTGAATGGTCTCGTTGGAGGTTATATGCAGATAGTCGGCGTCGGGACGGACGTCCATCTCCTCGTCGGTGGGCAGAGTCTTGAAGCCGCCCTCATTGCCGGACCACACCAGGTGGACCTTGCCTAAGCGTTTGGCCTCACCCATAGCTTTTTTGGACCAGGTTCCCTGTTCGGTGTAATCGGCGCCTTTTTCGCCCAGGAAGTTCATGGGAACCATGCAGAACTGGGTGGTAGCTCCGCCCTGCAGGAACATGACATGATAATCCTCAGGCAAGTTCATAATACGGCGCAGACGAGCTTCGGCATCGTCAAAGATTCCGCTGATAACCTTTCCGCGGTGGGAAAGCTCCATCAATGAAGCTCCCGCTCCGGGATAGCATACTAAATCGCGCTGAGCCTCTTTTAAAACCGGCAGGGGAAGCACGCCCGGGCCGGCCGAAAAATTAAAAACGCGCTCTTGGCAAGAACAATCCATATTAAAAATCTATCCTCCATGGTATTAAACCGAGTTGCAGAGTTTTCGCCCGCAGGGAACAAAAGCCTGCCCAATTTCAGCTTTTATTTCTGCACCAAATTGGCGTCAGGCGTCTGTCTTCTGCTTTTTGGCAGCGGCCGCCTCAAGCAGCGAACGGAAAAAAGACATGGCAGTATCGTAATCCATAAATTCCCCCGCATCCTTTTCCTTGTTGACAGACTTATTAACGGCGACTTCCGGATGGAACTGCAGCCCCAGACAAAAGGTCCGGTCACGCCTTTCGACGGCTTCAATAATTTTAATACCGTCAGTATAAGCCAGAGCCGTAACTGTAAGCCTGGTATCGGCGATATCCTTTACGGCCTGATGATGCCAGGAGGGACAGCCGCTCAGCGTTGTTTTTCCCGCCGCCCGGTAAAGCAGCGAATCCCGGCTGAGCACTTCCGCCGCATGAGGTACAAATTTCAATTTACGGGGGTCCCGGTGTTCGCCGTTATACTTCAGGCCCTTGCTTTGAAAAAATACGCCTAAATCCTGAATCATATCCGCGCCGGAAACGACGGAGAGCATCTGCATTCCCCTGCATATGGCTAAAACGGGGATATCCTTCTCCAGACAGTACGACATGAGCAGATAATCGGAGACGTCTCTCTCTGCGCAGTAATCGGCGTCGTCCTCAATGCCGTGCCATTCCTGTTCGTCATAATATAATGTCGTGCTGATATCGACTCCGCCGGGGAATACAACGGCGTCAATCCCTTTCATCAGCTCTTCGGCGTCTGAATTGAGCCAGGTATTTACTTTTACCCGTTTGGCGGCTTCGCCGGTTAGCATTCCCCGAGAATCCTTTCCCTCCGTCAGCCGGCCGCCGGCATAACGAAGATCGTAAGATTTCGCCATATCCAGAATAATTGCGTTGGCTCCTGTCTCATTAACCGAGGCGATAACACTTTTATACGAATAGGAATCCTGAGCGTTGCTCCAAGCCACCGCAATATTGAGCTTTTCCCTCTCGGCCGCTTTTACCCCGAAAGCGCACAGAGCGATAATGAATAAGGCGATGACGCCCAGTACATAGATTTTTCTTTTCAATTCCGTCGAAGCCCTCTCCACCGTTTTTATATTGCCGCGCCAAACAGACAAATTGCCGCCGGCAGCCTACTGTCATTATATTTTTTCAGCCTCATAATTCCTGTATTTTCAGCCCGCGCCGCTGCGGAGGCAAAATGTGCGGCGGCTGTCTGAACAAATTTGCCGTTTTCAGTCTCCGACGGCGAGCCGGAACCGGACCGCTGCGTCGTCCCGAGCCTTCTGCAAAGGATCCGGCACGACCGAAGCGAACAGCCTGCCCGCTTATTGCACAACGGCGGCCGAAGGCGCAGGGCGAAAGGAGAAACAAAGGCGCTGCGGAGAAACAGATCGGAACAAATGCGCCGGAATACGGGAATGTCTAACCGAAATAATCCCTTATGCATTTGTCCGACGCTTTGTTCCATTGTGAAAAAAACGCAAACAACCAAAGGAAACAACAAAACTTTTCATGGACGCAAATTTAGCCGACACAACGGGAAAACGCATAGACTGGATAGATCTGGCAAAAGGTATTAACTTAATTTTTGTCATCGTCTGCCACACTATAACTAAAGGGGATACTGCCCAGATATTCAGAGGAACGCTCTATACCTTCCAAATGCCCCTGTTTTTTATCTTATCCGCCTTAACCTTTAAATTATCAGCCGATAACGGTCAGTTTATAAGCAAAACCGAAAAAGCCTTTAAGCGCCTGATAGTCCCCGCCTTGCTGGTATTTGCTTTTAAATCCGCCGTATCGCTTTTCAGCGTGGACAACATAAAATGGGCTGTTTTTTTTGCGAAAAAAATTAATTCTTTTTTTTACGGCAGCGCCCCAATTATACACATACAAGAGGCCGAAATCCTGGGAGTGGGAATGCTGTGGTTTTTTTTCGCGTTATTTGCGGGAAGGACTCTCTTCGACTATCTGCACCTGAAGCTTAAAGAAGAAAGGCAATTGTTATTCGCCGTCTGCGCCTGCGCTTGTGTCGGAATAATGGCGGCAAAGATTCAGTATCTGCCTTTATCGCTGGATATCGCCCTGGCCTGCATGCCTTTCTTTTATTTCGGATACTATTTAAAAAGCTGCAAAATTGCTGAAAATAACCGTAAAATAGCCGTCATATCTGCACTGATATGGATAGCGAGCGCCATGTTCTGCTATTTTTACATCGGCGACTGCAGAAGTTTCTATATAAATCTGGCCGTCAGAAGATATCCTCTGATTCCGATTTTTTATATTTGTGCGATGGCCGGAACGCTCTTTGTTTCCTGCTGCAGCATATTTCTGACAGACAGATTTCCCAAATCGATCAAGCCTCTGCTTTATATCGGAAAAAATTCGCTGTATTTATTCTGTATACACGCAATGGACAGCTTATATAAAAACATATGGCGCATAACCGATTCTTCCATTTGCAGCTGCATAATAAGGTTATCCGTCGATCTGCTGCTGTTCGCGGCGCTCGTAAAAACTATTGAGCTGATAAAGAACCGGGCAGACAAAAGTTCCGCCTCCGAATCCCGCGTCCAGCCGCCTCTGCCCGAGCAAAAATCCGAGGCTGCCGGCTGTTCGAAGGGATCTGCGTAAGCAGGCGCCTCTGCCCGAATCTGCCGCCGTCAAGTCAATTCTGAACCGCAGGCGAAGATACTCCATAACCGAAGCGGACAGCTTCATCAGAAGCCCGCAATAACGGCCGGAGCCGGCCCGCCGGGATAACTGAGCGAAGAGACTGCGCAGAAACGCGTTTCCTGCGGAGACGCTAAGATCCGGCGAATCGGGCGAAAGACGGCTCAAAACGGAGCGGAAGGACATTCGTAAAAGAGACCAAAATTTCCATTTTAAGTTTATACTGCAAAAGGGATAACACCGATTCATTTTTATCATGGAAGCAAACATACAAGAAAACGAAAGAAAACGTATCGACTGGATAGATGCAGCTAAGGGATTGGCCATAATTTTAGTTATCATAGGCCACAGCCTGTCCCAGGACCAGTCCGGCAGAATAATCGGCAGCTGCATTTATTCTTTCCATATGCCGCTGTTTTTTATTCTTTCCGCCTTAACCTTTAAACTCTCGGCCGACAGCGGACAGTTCCTGAGCAAAACCGAAAGAGCCTTCAAGCATCTTATCGTTCCGGTTCTGCTGACATATGCGTTCAAATACGCAATAACTGCCATAATGGCAAATAACATTGATTGGGCAGCTTTTCTGGCCAGAAGGATAAATGCGCTTACCTTTGCCAGCTGCGACATTGTTTATATTCAAAAAGTTAAAATATTCGGCATAGGGTTCTTATGGTTCCTTGTAACTCTGTTTATAGGCAGAACGTTCTTCGACTATCTGCATCTGAAGCTGAAGGATGATAAAAAACTGATAATTGCCGCTCTCATCTGTGCAGCTTTAGGATTGCTGGCCGTCAAAATACAGCCTTTGCCCCTGGCGTTCGATATTGCCCTTGCCTGTATGCCCTTTTTCTACTTCGGATATTATCTGAAAAGCTGCAAAATCCCCGAAAACAGCCGTGGAATTGCCGTTTATTCATCTTTAGTATGGATTATAGGCATGGTAATCTCATATTTATGGTTAGACCATTACAAATATTTTTGTATGGATATAGCTCAAAGAATATACCCTCTCATTCCGCTCTGTTATATTATTGCCGCAGCCGGAACGCTTCTGACCGCCAGCTGCAGCGTATTCCTGACAGACAAATTTTCCAAACTTAGCAAGCCGTTTATTTTTATCGGCAAATACTCGCTTTATCTGCTCTGCATACACTACTTGGACGTTATGTTTAAGAGTATCTGGAAATCTACAGGTTCAAGTATCGGCAACTTATTGATTAGACTGGCTCTGGATCTGCTGCTGCTCGTCATATTTGTAAAACTCGCTGAGCTGATAAAACAGCGCTTCGGAAATGACGCCGCCTCTGAAGTCCAGGCTGGGCAGCCGCTTAAGCAAAGCGGCTCCAACAAAGTGAAGCTGAAAAAATTACCGAACCGGCAGCGCTGTCGGTAAGTTAAGCAAAACCAAGCTTTCAGCATACATTCTTAATACAGGTTTTCTTTGGCATGTACGCGGAGATTCGAGCATTGCCTCGCGCGGAGCGGTAACGGCAAAGAAAACCGGCATAGCAAAAACAAACAGAACATGATGCATAGATTCTTCGCTGCGCTCAGAATGACAAGGAACATATTTTCAAGTATGCAGAGATACTCTTGTGCCATTTTTAGCAAATAATAGCCTTAACTTAATGGCATTGTATC
>JAFTAM010000065.1 GCA_017458675.1 bacterium | reverse complement strand
TCTGCATGTTTTCGCTATGCCGGTTTTCTTTGTCGCTACCGCTTCGCGCTCGCTTACGCTCGAATCTCCGCGTACGCGTCAAAGAAAACCTTTATTAAGCGTGTTTGCAAAAAGCCTGTTTTTGCTTAACTTACCGACAGTGCAGTCTCAAAGCTCTTTTTTCTCCTTCGGACAGCCCTATATTTGCTGAGAATAAAGCGACATTGGAGGAGCTCGCCTTCCTCATCTGCCGCGGCGGATGGCCGCAGGCGACCTGCTTGGAAGGAGACGACGCTCTGGTACAAGCCTTCGACTATCTGGACGCCGTAGTAAAATCTGACATCAGCCGCGTGGACGGCATATCCCGCAGCGAGCAGCGCGCCCGTCTTATAATGCGCTCCCTGGCCCGCCATCAGGGCACTCAGGCGCCGAACACGACGATATGCGAAGATATAAATGTCGGTAACGATAAAAAATTGAGTAAGGATACGGTAATATCCTATACAAATGCGCTCAAGAAGATTTTTGTCATAGAAGACAGTCCTGCGTGGAGTCCTAACCTCCGCTCCAAAACAGCGATCCGCACGTCAGATACCCGATATTTTGCCGACCCTTCGATTGCGGCAGCTGCTCTGGGCGTCGGCCCCGGAGATCTTCTGAACGATTTGGAGACATGCGGCCTGCTGTTTGAGACTCTCTGTATACGTGATCTGCGGGTTTATACAGAATCTCTGAACGGCAGCGTTTATCACTTCCGCACCAAAGAAGGTTTGGAATGCGACGCAGTTATTCATCTGCGCAGCGGAAGCTACGGTCTTGCGGAAATTAAACTCGGCGGCGATAAAATGATCGAAGACGGGACGTATACTCTGAAGACTATCGCAGATAAGATCGACACAACAAAAATGAAACCGCCCGCTTTTCTGATGGTGCTGACCGGCGCTTCGCCTTACGCATATAGGCGTCCGGACGGCGTATATGTCGTTCCGGTTACGGCTTTAAAGAATTAAAAAGCGCCAGACGCCCCACTGTAGGTAAGTTAAACTAAAACAGCATCTCAGCATACATGCTATATACAGGTTTTGTTTTGCTCTGAAGCGAGCGTCGTGAGCGAAGCGCAGTCGCGGAGCAAAGTGCAAAACAAAACCCACATAGCAAAAACAGACCGAAACAAAAGCAAGAACATTTTGCCGGGCATATGTTCCGTTTTTTGTAATAACTTACCTTAACTTAATTACATTGCCAAACACCCAGGCGCGTTCCCAATTTCAACCTTACGGCATCTGCAGAGCGCCGTTGAAAAAGACCGCCCAGATCAGAGAGACGGCCACAAACCCCCAGACGTAGGGCACGGTGTCGGCCAGCAGCTTGCTCGTGCTGACCTTGGCGAACTGGCCCAGCCAGACGTTGTGGGTGTTGGTAGGATCGCAGACGCCCTGCATCTGGCCCACGCTGAAAAAGGCGGCCATAACCGCCGTGGGGGCCAGCAGGCTGCCGCTCATAATGATGCCGGCCACTCCCGCGCCCAGACCGTACATGTTTAAGGGGCCGCGGTAAAGGGCCAGGGGAGCCAAAATTAAGAAGAAGAACACAAAGCCCCAGGGACTGGTCGGCAGAACCGCCTCCAGCATGGGGGCCATAACCGCCTTGACCGGTTCGGCCATCATAGCGTTGAGGCACATGCCCAGACCCACAAAGAGACCCAGCACCGGCGCCACGTCCTTAATGCCCTCCAAAACGGCGGCGCTGAGCTCATTGATAAAGCCTTTCAGATTGGTGCTGAGAAGGCCCCACAAAATGCCGGCGATAAAAGCGGGAATGATGGGCACGTTAAAAAACATGATCAGCAGAATGGGGATGAGCGGCGTAACCAAGGAAATTGCCGGCAGCTTCTTCTGCTTTATTTCCGACGTCTCGGCCCAGTTGAAAGTATTTCTCTCCTTCAGGCCGCCCACAATCAGATAAGCCAGGGCAGCCAGTCCCAGGAAAGAGCCGTAATAGATAACGTACTGCTTCACTACCGTCTGCGAAAGCTGGAGAACATCAGTATAAAATCCCAGTATGGCGGGATTGAAGATACCGCCCAAAGCGATGGCAAAGAGCATTAAGCCGGCGGAAAAGGAAGCGGAAAGGCCCGAGCCTATCAAAATGGGCATGACCAAAGTGCCGATCATAATGACCGCGCCCAGGCCGGTAACGGAAGTAAAGCAGACCGCCGTCATCAGAGCCAGCATAAAGGCCAGTCTGAGCTTATGCTGTCCGGCATATTCCGCGGTCAGACCGATCAGACGGGCGGCGATCCCAGAGCGCATGACCACCTGAGACAAAATTGAGCCGAAGACCGTAAACATAATGGCCTGGCTGAGCTTGACCGAGCCCTGAGTGAGAATCGTATCAAAAATAAAGTGCCTCAGGCTCAGACTGCCGCCGGAGCATTTATACATAATTCCCGCCGCCGCCCCCACCGACAGCGCCATGGCCGGCAGAGCCAGCAGAGCCGGCATTTTGCGGGTCATCATCAAATAAGCGAAAACTAAAAATATAAATGTCAGCAGCAAACCGGAAAGCATAAAACCACAAACCCTATATGATATAAAATGTTATTCTTCTATAAGGCGGCAGTATTCCCTAGCAAAGCGCATTTTAAGCCCCGGCAGGGCTCCACCTCGCCCGCTCCCCCACGATTTGATTCTTCGCTTCGCTCTCAATGATATCTGCATACGCCCGGGCTTCCGCCAAAGCACTGCCCACAAAAAAAAGCGGCCTAAAAAGCCGCTTTAAGCAAAACAGGTTTGGCGCTCAGCGCCTCAGCCTCCGTAACGGCGCTGCCGACGCTGGAATTCCAGAATGGCCTTCAGAACAAAGGCTTCGTCAACGTCCGGCCACAGAACATCGCTGAAATAAAACTCGGTATAGGCCATCTGCCAGAGCAGGAAATTGCTCAAACGCAGCTCGCCGCTGGTGCGTACCAGTAGGTCGGGATCGGGAATTCCCGCGGTATAAAGCTCCCCGGACAGCATTTCTTCATCTATGCTCTGAGGCTCAACGCTGCCGGAAGCGGCTTTTTTTGCCAAGGAGCGGACGGCCCGCACGATCTCGTCGCGGGAGCCGTAATTGATGGCCAGATTCAGAGTCATATCAGAATTGCAAGCCGTAGCCTCCTCGGAAAGGCGCAGCTCCCTCTGCACAGATTCCGCCAAAACGCTCATATCGCCTATTACCCGCAGACGAATGCCGGTATCGCACATTTCCTGACGCTCTGCCTTGGCGTAATATTCAAAGAGCTGCATGAGCAGATTGACCTCAGCTGGAGCCCTCTGCCAGTTTTCAGCCGAAAAGGCGTAGGCGGTCAAATACTTAACGCCGATATTGCGGCAGGTCTCCATGACGGTCCTAAAGGCCTTTACGCCGGCTTTATGTCCCATAACGGCAGGCAGAAAGCGCTTTTTAGCCCAGCGCCGGTTGCCGTCCATAATAAAGGCTATATGCGCAGGCAGACGCTCCGCGTCTATCAAAGAGCGCAGCTTTTCGGTGTCGCCTTCGGCGCAGACAGCCTTTAATTCATCGTTTGCATTTAATAAATCGCTGTTCAAGACTTTACGCGGGGCCGACGCGGGGCCCTTTCAAAATTTGAGTAAGACAGTATCCATTCGCTGCCCGCCGTCTGAGCGCAGCCGCCTGACTCGGCAGCCTCCCCGGACATACCGATCCGGCCGCCCTCCGACATCGGCGCGGAGGCAGATTTGAAAGGGCGAACGCCTATCACCATGAGCCGCCCCGAAGCCAATCCGGCAAATGGAGGACGGGATACGATTACATGAACAGGCGCTTCGCCAAGCTTACGGGCCCGGGAAAGCACCTGGAAATAATCCTGTCCCAGCCAGGGACAAGAGAACTCGGAAGCCATTATACTTCCATGATCTCCTTCTCTTTGGCCGCTAAAATCTTGCCGACTTCATCAATAGACTTGTCGAGCAGCTTCTGGATGTCGTCCTGGGCCTTCTTGACCTCGTCCTCGGAGGCGTCCTTGAGGCGCTTAAAGGCGTCGATAGCCTCGCGGCGGACGTTGCGCATGGAAACCTTAGCCTCTTCAGCCAGCTTTTTGGCCTGCTTAGCCAGATCTTTGCGGCGCTCTTCGTTTAAGGGAGGGAAGACCAGGCGAATCATCGAGCCGTCGTTGACGGGATTGATGCCCAAATCCGATTTCTGGATGGCCTTTTCAATAGCGCCCAAATTCTTCTTGTCAAAAGGATGAATCGTCAGCATGCGGGCTTCGGGCACGCCGATGGTGGCCAGCTGATTAATGGGCATCATCGAGCCGTAGGCTTCAGCCGTAATGCGGTCTAAAACCGAAGTGGTGGCTCGGCCGGTCCTGATGGTAGCGAAATTGCGCACCAGAGACTCGCGGGTCTTCTTCATTTTCTCTTCGGCATTCTGACGTATACTGGGATCTATCACTTGATTTCCTCCTTAACTAAGGTACCGATATTTTGTCCGGATACAGCGACTTTGAAAAGATTGCCCGGTTCGGTAACATTAAAAACATATACCGGCAGATTATTGTCGCGGCAGAGCGAAAAAGCCGTGCCGTCCATAACCTTTAAATCTCTCTGCAGAGCTTCGGTAAAGGTTATATTCGTAAAGCGCTTGGCCTGAGGATTCTTGCGGGGATCGCTGTCATAGACGCCGTCCTCTTTGGTGCCCTCCAGGACGATATCGGCATTGATCTGCAGACCGCGCAGAGCCGCCGCCGAATCGGTAGTAAAGAACGGATTGCCGGTGCCGCCCGCAAAAATCACTACCTTGCCAGCCTCCAAAAACTCGATGGCCTTTTTGGCCACAAAAGGCTCCGCCAGCTGAGGCAGGAACATGGAGGTCATAACTATGGCCTCCTGGCCGCAGACATTCAGGGTGTCGGCAAAGGCCAGACCGTTCATGATAGTGGCAAACATGCCCATCGAATCGGCGCTGACCCGGTCCATGTGAGGGGCCATGCGGGCCCGCCAGAAGTTGCCGCCTCCCAGCACGATGCCTACCTGGATGCCGCTCTGAGCGACTTCCGCCACCTGACGCGCATAATCCTTGATGGCCTCGGGATTGATACCGAAACCGTCCTTGCCGGCCAGAACCTCGCCGGACAGTTTCAGCAAAACGCGCTTATATTTGAATTCGTTCGACAAAACTGAGAACTCCTCTGTATTGGCTTTATTATAACGCGGCAATTCAAGGAGCCGAAGCATACTCCCGCTAAAAATTGAAAAAAAGTTAAAAATATGAGCTTTGCCGATAAGCTAAACAAAAACGGGCTTTAAGCAGACATGTTTAATAAAGGCTTTCTTTGACGCGTGCGGAGAGATTCGAGCGCAAGCGAGCGCGGAGCGGCAGCGACAATGAAAACCGACCTAGCGAAAACACGCAGAACATGTTTGACAGATTCTTCGCTGCGCTCAGAATGACCGGCCGCGGGAAAAGCACATTTTGCTGTATAAAAGCCATTCTGCTCCGGTCAGACTTTAAAACAGGACAAAAAAAATATACCTTGCGCTCCGCAGAAACACATTTCGGGAACGAAGGTATATCTCAATTAAAAGAATGCAGAATTATTCGACGCCGACTTCCATGCGGACGAAACGCTCGACGGTGATATTCTCGCCTAACTTGCCGATGGTCTGCTTAATGAGCTGCTCAACGGTGATGGTCTCATCTTTAATGAAAGCCTGATCGAGCAAGCACATCTCTTTGAAATATTTGTCAACCTGACCCTGGGCGATCTTCTCGGCGATAGCTTCGGGCTTGCCGCTGTCAATGGCGTTCTGACGGTAGCTGGCCAGCTCTTTTTCGATGACGGCCTTATCAATCTGCTCGCGGGAGACATACTTAGGAGACATGGAAGCGACCTGCAGGCAGAGGTCGTTGAGAAGATGCTCGAAATCTTCGGTCTTGGCGACGAAGTCGGTTTCGCAGTGAAGCTCTACGAACACGCCGACCTTGCCGTTGTGGTGCATATAGCAGCCGATGCGGCCTTCGCCGGTAGTGCGGGAAGCCTTCTTGTCAGCTTTAGCCATGCCCTTGCGGCGCAGCCATTCCTGAGCTTTTTTAACGTCTCCCTCACACTCTTTGAGAGCTTCCTTGCAGTCCATCATACCGGCACTGGTGAGGTCGCGGAGTTCTTTAATCTGGGCAGCGGTAATAGCCATTAAATCATACCTCGTAAAATATTGACACGGAAGGAGTAAAAATTCTCCTTCCGCCTTTAATCAAACCTAAAAAATTAGTCTTCAGCGCGCCATACGCCGCCGGGAATATCATCCTCGTTGTCTTCTTCGGTGAAATTCTGGGCAATTTCTTTGGTAATGGCTTCGGCGTTTTCTACTTCTTCAGCTTCTTCTTCGCCTTCGGTGTGCTCTACCGGGGCCTCTTCAATGACAATTTCCATCTCGGATTTGCCTTCAATGATCGCATCGGCGATCTTGCCGGTCAAAAGACGCACGGCGCGGATAGCGTCGTCGTTGCCGGGAATGGGATAGTCGATAACGTCGGGATCGCAGTTGGTGTCGACAATAGCGACGACGGGGATACCAAGCTTGCGGGCTTCATTGACGGCGATATATTCCTTGCGGGGGTCAACCACAAACAGAGCTCCGGGGAGTCTCTTCATCTCTTTGATGCCGCCCAGGAATTTTTCCAGCTTCTTGCGCTGATCCTCCAAACGCAGAACTTCCTTTTTGGTTAAACGCTCGTAGATGCCGTCTTCCTTCATGGCTTCCAGCTCACGGAGACGGGCAATGCGGTTCTGGATGGTCTTCCAGTTGGTGAGCATGCCGCCCAGCCAGCGCTGAGTCACATAGAACTCGTTGCAGCGCACGGCGTCTTCCATAATGGTTTCCTGAGCCTGCTTCTTGGTGCCGACAAAGAGGATCGGACGCGGATCGTCAACCTGAACTTCGCAGATGCGATGATTCTCATAATCATACTGTCCCTTGACGACAGCCTTAAGGAACGCATAAGCCTCTTTGAGCTTGGCCACAGTCTTCTGCAGGTCGATAATGTAAATACCGTTGCGCTGGGTGAAGATGAATTTTCCCATCTTAGGATTCCAGCGGCGGGTCTGGTGGCCGAAATGTACGCCGGCTTCCAAGAGCTGCTTCATGCTGATCAATGCCATAATATATTTTCCTCCAAAGGGTTATCGCCGAAATATAATCATTCCGACGCCTTGCGGTTATGCCAGCCCTCTACCCCAGCCTTATACAGCTATGCAGGCTCGGGACCCAGAAGAGGCTCACAAATAACCGCTGTGACTTTATGCGGTCTGTACCGCTTTAAATTTATCTTTTGCTCCCTGCGCCTTAAATAATAAAGGCACAAAAACAGCGGTACTATTCTATCACCTGTCAGGATAGGCGTCAATGCACTAACGGTCTGATTTATAGCGAAATGATCAAAAAATATGCTCTAAGCAAAAAAAAACCGCCTCAGGCAAGGCGGAAAAATGGTGGGCGCGAACAGACTTGAACTGCCGACCCCTACGATGTCAACGTAGTGCTCTAAACCAGCTGAGCTACGCGCCCGTTTTTTTATGGAGGCGTCGAGCAGAATTGAACTGCTGTACGAGGTTTTGCAGACCTCTGCCTAGCCACTCGGCCACAACGCCATATTTACTCTGGAGCGGGAGACGAGACTCGAACTCGCGACCCTCGGCTTGGGAAGCCGATGCTTTACCACTCAGCTACTCCCGCGCCTCGTCAAAGCTCTGCGCTCTCGACGGGAAGCAGTATAGCATTTTCCCCAATTTTTAGCAATAGGTTTCTCAAAAAATATTGTAAAAAAAAGCGGCAGTCATGCTGCCATGCTGCCATGCTGCCGCTTAAGCGTTAAAACTCAATGCCGATTAATACATATCGACGAACTTACCGTAGCTGTCCGTACGAATAAGATTGACTTTGGCGCTATCGGGAACAACTACGCCAACGCCCAAGGGAGAAGAATAATTGCAGGGGAGGTCCAGCAAGCCGTTATACCAGGGCAGGAACGATTTGGTGTTGTATCCGGTCTTAGTATAGATTTTGCCGACGGCAGCCGCTCTGTTGACCGCCATAGTGTCAATAGTGTAAGCGGAGGTAGAAGTATAGTAGTTATCGCCGCCGATATTGACATAAGGAATCTCATATTTAGCCGGGATATCTGCGTATCCGGCCAAGGATACGGCCAAGTTGTAGTTATGAATTACATCGGCAGCGCTGAGTCCCAAAGCTTCCTCAAGGTTCTTTATGCCGGTATAAGGACTGGTGTACAACTTATTGAGCTTATCTTCGCCGTAATACTGCAGAACGTGCAGACCGAACAGATGGCCAGCAGGATAAGCGGTAGCGGAAGTCGTCTGGAAGAAGGAGACCGGGAAAGTCGTAACTTCACCGCTGTCGCTGAGGTAAGAACTGATAAAATACAAGGAATTATATTCGGCGCACTTGGCGGCGCTGGAACCGTCCATTGCATAACGGACGCCGAAACCGCAGCGGGTGGCATTGGTTTCTGCCAAACCTTCTGAAACCAGCAGAGTTTCCTTATTAGGCAGATATTTTTCACTAAACTCGGCATAGCTGTCGTTGACGCTGTAGCCGCTCATATTGCCGTCATGGAAGAATTTTTGGTTCAAATAGACTTCGTGGGTAAATTCATGAGCCAGAGTGTGAGCCAGGGAAGTTCCGTTCAAAACGCCGCCAGCTTCGATGATATCGCCGTAGTTGATATAAAGATACTCGCCCTGGTTGCTATAGGTGGGATCGGCGTCTTCATCGTTAGGATCTACATAGTGAAGAATATCGGTGGGAGTAACATAGCCTAATAAGCCGGAGCCCATAGATTCAGAGGTCAGCAAAACGATATTGATTCTGGGATCGCCGTCGCGGCCTCCGCCTTTTTTCCATTCATGACCGCTCTTTGAAGTTACAGCATCATAAATACCCGTGTTCTTGCCGCTCGGATCGGCAGGATTGTAGCTGTCAAAGACCTTGGCTATAATTAAAGCCTCTTCTCTGCTTACGGCAGGCGTCATAATGCCATTCTCATCTGTTTCAACATGAGACAGAATGTTGCAGTGAACGGTGTCTTCATCGTCAAGGACCTTGGCGACGGGTACTAACGTGTAGCCTTGATCTTCCTCATCTCCCTGGCCGACAACCCAGAGATAATCTACATAGCCGGCTTCCTTGCCTGCAAAGCTGGGAGCTTTGTCAGCCTTGGCGCTGAGCTTTTTCAAGGAAACTGCATCCATTTTGCACTTCATATCTCTGCGGACAATATCGTCAAATCCGCAGACGCAGGGCACAGCTTCTCTGCCGTCTTTTTTGACGGCGGAATCTTCTTCCTCAGCGTCAACTTTGCCCGAAGCATAATCAGCATTGGTGCTGACCTTAACGTCTCTCGCCGTGGTATCCGCTTCGTCCGTGCCTGCGGTAGTTACCACCAAACGGCAATCGTCCGTCGACTTATAATCATTCACCAAATAGCTCAAGTAACGCTGACCGACATCCATGCCGGGAATAGAAGGAACCACATATTCGGAAGCGTCGCCTCCGCTGCCGCTGCAGCCGCTAACCGCCGCCGCTGCCGCACATAGAGAAACAGCTATCCAACCGAAAAACTTCCTTCGCATCGAACACCTCCGACAAAACCTTAAAATATGGATAATTTCTGCGAAATTTTATTTTCAAAAAATATAAATATCAAAGCTATCGCAAATAAACTTATGTTTTTTCAATTAAAGGTGAAAATTTCCTTTACAGGAAAGAGATTTTTTCTGCCGCCGCAGACCGCGGACAGTCACTGCGGCGTTATTGAGCAAAAAAAACAGACTCAAAACTCCTGAATGCTGAAACTGCCGTCGGCATGTCCAGTGACGCAGACCTTGGCCAGACCGGAAAATATACCGGTTTCGACTACTCCCAGCAAGTTTTTCAGCTGTCTGTGCAGCTCTGCAGGGTCGGTTATTGAGGAAAATGTGCAGTCCGCGATATAATTGCCCTGATCGGTAACAAAAACCTGATCGCCGCGCTTTCTCAGTTCAACCTTATCGGCAAGCCGCTCCAGGCGCCCGATAGTATTGCTCCAGGCAAAGGCCACGATCTCTACCGGGATTCTGAAAGTCGAGCCCAGTCTCTCCACGTGTTTGGCCTCGTCTACTATGACAATCATCCTGCCGGCCGCGGAAGCCACATATTTTTCTCTCAGCAGAGCTCCGCCGCCGCCTTTGGTCAGATTGCCCTTTCCGTCTATTTCATCGGCGCCGTCCACCACAATATCGAGAGAACGAAAATCCGGATAAGCCTCGTCCAAGGCAAGTCCCAGCCGTTCGGCCTGCGCCCGCGTCGCTTCAGAGGTGGGCACGCAGATCACCTGCCAGTTCCTCTCCCGGCAGCGCCGTCCCAAAAGTTCGACAAATTTTTCAGCCGTGGAACCGGTTCCCAAGCCAACCCTCATACCGTTTTCGACATAGTTCAAGGCGCCTTCGGCCGCCGCCCATTTAGCTCTCTCTTTACCGTCTGCCGTCATATCTGCACTCCTTTAACATAATTTTTCTGTCTATTGCGCTCTCTCCGGCGAACAGCCCGCTTTTCTTTCGATTCTGTCCGCTGCTGAAACCGAAGTCTTTGCCGCCGACTTATCGTAGGCGCCGCGCCAGAATATATAATCGTTTTCATCTATAGCCTTCAGTCCGTACAGAATCTGATACAAAACAAAAGCCTCCGAAAAGTGAGCCTTGGCTGTAACCTCTTTGAGCTTAGTCTTTTTCCTGTCGAAAAGAATAATTCTTCTCAGCAGATTGTAATACTGAATAATTTTATCCTGCGAATGACGGCAGAAGCCGAAGCATTCGCAGCACCGGCCTACTGCCTCGGCAATCCATTCCGTATTGCCGAAGTCATTTAAATCGAGTCCGCCCTGTTCCGCCTGATCAAAGGCCTGCAGAAACAGAGGCAGACTGATAACCGCCGCCAGAAGCTGACGGTCTCCCCTGCGGCTTAACTGCATGGAGTCGCAAAGTTCCAGGGTCTGCCAGAAGTATTCGCAGTGCGGGTCCGAGGGAACCTTTCCGTCTCTGGCCTGACGCAGATAATCTATAAAATGAGGCATCAGGATAGTCATTAAACCGCTCTTCAGAAGAAGCTCAAAGCTGCGCTCGGCGCGATCGTATTCCAGAAAGCGCATAAGTTCTTCCTGTACTCTGGGAGTAGAAGCCGAATTGATATATCTGCGGTTATTGTAAATGGCTTTCCAGGTTTCCTTTTCCATATTGAAATCTAACTTAGCGCAGAATTTTATAGCTCGCAGCATGCGCACGGGATCCTCTTTGAAGCGAATCTCCGGATCGCCTATCGACCTTACGATGCCGTCCTTTAAATCCTGCATACCGCCTACAAAATCGATAATCGAATAACTGCCTATATCGTAAAAAAGTCCGTTGACCGTAAAATCCCGCCTTTTAGCGTCCTCCTCTGGACAGCCGAAGGTATTGTCCGGTATTATGCCGCCGTCGCCGCCGTCGAATTCCTCGCCCTCGGAAACCTCATTGACAAATTCCGGATTGCGGCGAAAGGTAGAAACCTCGATAATTTTTCCGTTCTTTCCGCAGTAGATATGAGCAAGCCTGAACCTTTTGCCCACCAAACGGCAGTTGCCGAACATGCAGCGAATCTGAGCGGGACGGGCCGAGGTAGAGATATCAAAGTCCTTAGGCGCTCTGTTTAAGAGCATATCGCGGACTCCGCCGCCAACCAGATAGGCGGTATGGCCGCTGTCGTACAGCTTATATAAAATTCTCAGAGCGTCGCCGTCTATATTTTTGCGCGAAACATTGTGGAAATCACGGGAAAAGATCTTAGTTGCCATATAATATATTTCTAAAGTCAAAATCAAATAAAGCCGTTTGGCTTAACATGATAACACAGTTTAGGAGAAATTGTAAGCTATACTCACAGGCGTCAACGCAGGGCTTCGTCAAGACAGGGGATAAGCTTCTCCAGCCAAATTTTCTGAGCCTCACAGTTGGGATGGTTATTAGGTTTGCCCAGGTTGGCAAACTTTGGCTCGCAAATTTCTTTAAAAGAAAGATCGTAAACTGCGCAGGGCCAGTCGATCTCAGATTCCGTCAAAGAAGCCACGGCGAATTTACTGCCGTTCCTCCCGCACAAATCACTGTGCATGGCGCAAATACCGCCGACGATGCTTCTGACCTCGCCGAGCATGTTAGTATCCGTGCCCATATAATACTTTTCATATTTTCTTACAGAAAACGCTATTCTCTGAGCATGCAGATAATATATCAAAGCCGATGTATTCTGCCCGGGCCAATCAAAACTGTCGGAAGGATACAGCCTAAGCGCGCCGCCGACAAATTCACCGCGGGGATTCACCACAAAATATTTATTAAGATTACCGGTATACGGACAGCTTAAATGATACATTTCCTGCCTGAAGATATGCTCATTCATAAAACAGTATATGACCAAATCATATTGTTTGCCTATGCCGAACAGATAATCAGTCGTCATGCAGCATTGATAAGTTCCGAAGCCGGGAACTCCGTAATTATCAAACTGAACATCAGAATAATGCCGATTAAGCAAAGCTGCCAGCGTCTCTTCGTCCCTGAGCCCCATGCCGTAAAGCCAGGAGCAGCCCACAAGCAGCACCCGCTTTCTCGGATTGGCCTTCACGGGGCCGGATGCTCTCTGACCGCTGTCCAAAACCGTTTCAGAAACTCCCGGCGTCTCGCCGCTGGCATGACGTCCGACTTTATTCAGCCAGCCAGTCTTGGGAAGCAGTCCCGAAAGTTCCTTGGAAACTCCCTCTCTAATCTCGCTGCGCCTAGTTTCAATTTCCGATAAATTCACCAAAAAGCAGCGGGCGCATATTTCTCCGGCTGCCAGCGCCGCCGCTGCGACAGCGAATATATACAGTATTTTCTTCATAAAAATAACCTAATACAAACGATCATTCTTCTGAAAATATATAAACAACTCCTAAACAGTCTTTGCTATATATAGACGCAAGTTTTCGTTTAAAATCCAGAGCCGCGGATTTACCGACGTTTTCCTAACTCTAAGCCGTCTTTTCCGTACTTCTTTTCAAAACAATCTTTAAATTTCTCATACCAAATATCATTGGCAGTCTGATTGGGATGTTCATTAATATCATGATTGATGCGGTATTCCGACTGCAATATTTCCGGCCATGAGAGCTTCCAGATGTCATAATCGGCAGTCTTGGGCGGCGGGCAGTAAAGCCATTGAGACCATTCTCCCTCGAGTAAGCATAAACAAAAATTGGTTCCAGCTTTCGCTGCCTCATCCGACATCATTGAAACTAAATCCCAAAATATTTTTTCACGCTTAGGCATTAAGCTATCATAAAGATGGCCATCTTTTACGGTAAGTTCCGCTTTTTTCTGCATAAGTCCGCTCATAAATCCTATATACGCCCGATGTAAAAAATTAATCAAACTGAATTTATATTCTAAAGGCCAGAATTCAGTTCCCGAAAGGATTATATTTTCAGAATCTATATCTATTCTTGGATACATAACATATCTTTTCCCTGGTTTCAGACTTCCCAAAAATTTATACTTTGTATTGCGTTCTTTATGATCATTAATAGCACAATAACAGATAAGGTCATATTTATGCAGTTGCAGCAGCCGCTTTTCCAAAATATAACACTGCAAAGTTCCCCAGCCGGGCACTCCGTAATTATCAAAACATATATCAGGATAATGCTCGTTGAGCTTCCAAGCCATCGTCTGCTCATCAGACAGACCGCTCCCAAAAAGATATGAGCAGCCTATTAAACAGACTTTTTTATCGGCATTTTTAACAATATTGCTTCTCGAACGCCTCTGACCGTTGCGCCAAACTGTCTCAGTTTCTTGAGAGGCCGTTTCATTCCTAACTCTGCGCTCCGCCGGATAAAGTCCCCAACCGCAGGCTCGGCTCGTCTCCTGCAGCTCCGGACATACCGTCAATAAAAGCCTGCCCTGAACATCTTTTTCCAGATTCTTAATACCGTACCCTAAAAAGCTGACGACATAAAGCTCAGCAGCAGCAAACAGCAAAATAATAAGGCCAGCAGCTTTCAAAAACTTTTTCAACATAACCGTATCGCAAACTCAATCCCAGGTTCTGGTTTTCCTCTGCCAAACCGCATCGCAGACCGCAGCCGGTATCTGAGCGGGAAATTCGCTCCACTCCTCCGTCTCCAAATCAGCCGTCAGCAGACTGTTTCCGTCCTTGGAAACCTTACTGACCAGCAGCCTTGTGCCGTCGGGCGATAAAGCCGCGCATGAGACGTCCTTAACATCCAAAGCATACTTATGGATAGATTTACCCCCCCCGGCCTTGCCTACGAAATAGCCCTTATAGCTTTTCCCCAAAAATAATATATTTTCGCTGTCTGCAAACCAACAGGGATTAAAACAAGCTAAATATTTTTTTGTTACCGGATGCAATTCTCTTTCAGGCATATTCATAGTAAATATATCCGGACTGCCGTTTCTCCAGCTTACAAAAGCCAGCTTTTTCCCATCGGGAGACCAGACAGGAAAACTGTTGCTTACCCCGCTGTTGGTCAGACGGCGCAGATTTTCTCCGTTTTTGTCTATACAGGCCAGCTCGCCGGCGCCCCAGCGATCGGTTTCAAAAACTATCGTTTCGCCGTCGGGAGACCAGACCGGATGGCGATCCGTATGGATAGAATCGGTCAGACGTTCAATATAGGCGCCGCGCAGATCGGTTTTGTACAAATTCCAGCTGCCGTCAGAGAACATACTGAAAACGATTTCGTTATTTACAGCGCACAGATTAGGTTCCCGGCAGTTTCGGCGCAGATTTAAAACAGGCTGCAGATCTCGGCCGTCAGGACGAACCGTGTATATTCGGTAATAATTGCCTGCCTTGGCGGAAAAAAGGATCAGCTCCGACAAAGGTCCTGCCTCAAGTTTTCCCAGGACGGGCAAAAGCGCCGAAAAAATCAATATAGCGCCGATTAAAGATTTTGATATTAGCTTACTCTTCAGCACCGTTCATCACCTTCAATGTCTCATCTTCTCCCATCAGGCCGCGTTCTTTCCTGTCATGCTCCTTCACCCTTCTCCATACGTCCCAAAGCAGATAACACAAGGCCCATCCGCCCACAAAATAGACCATATATGAGTACCAAAAGGGCAGATTCTCTCCGCAGATCCAGACATATACCCAAGGCGATATATTTATGGAGACATTCAGAATCACCAGACCCGGCAAAGCGTTCCACTCTCTTTTAATCGCTTTTTTGACGATGATTACCAGCGTCCAGCCCCACAGAAAAGTTTTAACTATATACATAGTTAAAAATATAACAGGATTGACCTTATAATAATTTATACAGCCGTCCCAAAGCTGCATGAGCAAATTGCTTACGTAATCCATGTTCTGCCGATCTTAAACAAAATAGTCATTCTCTTATTCACGCTCCATCATAAAAAATCCCCATCCGACCTCTCTGAATTCGTCCAAAAGCTTGATATCCCAGCCGTACCACTGCGAATAAGCGTACTCTTCCCCTCCTCTGCTCATGCATACGTAATAGTCCTTAGCGTCAAGCTCTGCCCCGCCGTCATACAAAAAGGCATCCCTTCCGTATTTTTCCTTGAAAAACAGACACATTTCCTCATCGCTGCAGAGCAAAGGACGGCTGCAGGCGTCGGAGCCGGCCATCTCGGCGCAGCGGCCCACAAAAGCGTTCCATTCCGACAATACCCGGCAGCCTTTCGGAGGCGCAAATGTAAAAGCTTTAAATACCGCAAAAATCAGGCACAGCGAAACCGCGGCTGCGCCACGCGCTTTCCGACGCAGCAGGGCCTCCGCTCCCCAAGCCGCCCAGACCGCCCAGGGTATAACCGTTACATAAGCAAAGCGCCAAGAATCGAATGAATACTCGGAGGTATAATCGCCGAAAGGAAACATAGCCAGAAACAAAGTCATAACCGCGCCCCAAAGCGCGCAGGCCGTCGGCAGATCTGCGGCGCTCTTCCGTTCTCCGGGAAGCAGACCGGCCAAAGCTAGCAGGGTCAGGCTTACCGGAAAAAGCCTGTTGTCGGCAAAAAAGCGCAGATCGTTAATAATATTGACAAAGCGGTTTTCCCAAACCGTAAAACTGCCCCTGGGAATCATCTGAAAATGGTGATCGAGCTGAGGAGGATGACAAATCATAGCCGCAAGCCCTGGCAGCCACCAGAAACCAAATACGCATCCAAATATCAGCAAATCCGGAAGTTCAGCTTTAACAGCTCCCAGCAGTCCAGCAGCAGATTCTATTGCCGGCTTCAGCTTCAAATCTCGGTTGCCGCATCTGTAAATTTTATCTGCAACAATATATATGAAAAATAAAAGTATCGCGCCTACAGCGCCTTCCGGGCGCATCTCTCCCCAAAAAGCTCCCGCCGTTCCCAGGCACAGCAGCCATTTGTATCCGCCTTCTGTATTCCATAGCTGCAAAAAAAAGAAAAACAGCTCCGCTCCCAAAAGGCAGGCCAATTCAGCGGAACCTCCTGAAGAAAGCTTCATCAGAAAAGGCATAAAAATACTGCTGAAGGCAGCCGCGGCCGAAGGCAGACTGCCCCGGTTCAGACGCAGGCTCAAAAACAAAATAACTGGCAGCAGTATATAAATCCCTCTGTTGAGCGAAACTGCCCGCGTCCAGATCTCCGCGCCCTCCGCCGCGGAAGTTCCGCCAAGCAAAGGAAACAGTTTCAGCATGCAGGCCTGAAGACAGGGCCAGCCCTGAGGATAAGGAGGAACAAAGGCCTCGAACGGTTCCGCGCCTTGAACACCGTATTTGTATATCTGCGGATATACTTTGCCGGATTGAACGATATGGCGCGCCGTCGAAGCGTAATAAAACTCGTCGCAGCAGACGTTGACGGCGGAATCAGAGCCGGAGGCCAGCCAGGCCGCTCCGGCCAATACCGCACAAAGCAGCCAATCCAACAGATGCAGCTTTTTTACGGAGGCAAACAGTCCCAAAAGCACACAGACGGCCATTGCCGCCATGTGGAGGCAAAATATCCAGAAATACCCGCCGTTTAAAGGCCAATTCATCATTTCGCCTTCCCGTGTCCTACCAGAGCTTAAGAGCCGCCTTGCAGCACATGGAAAGCTCCTGCCAGGAGGAAAGGCCGCGCAGACGCCTCCAAATATAGTCTGGGCGGAAACATACCCTTTTATAAGCTAAGGAAGCCATTTTGTCCAAAAAAGCCCTGTCATAATCCTTGGTCCAATAAGGAATGACAAAATCTGACCGCGGCTCCGGAGAAGCCGCATATTCCCGCCAGACGTCGCTTTTCAAAAGCCCTTCCCGAAGCGCCTGAGCATAAAAGTTCGTAAACGGATACAGCATAAGCACAGAAAAATGGACATAGTCCAGCTTCAGGCTGACGGCAAAATCGATCGTCTGCAGCATTTCCGCTTCGGTTTCGCCGGGGGCGCCCAGCATGAAATCAGCATAGGTCACCAGACCAGCCTGCCGGGTCCATTCAATAGCCTGCCGGGTTTTTGCAGTCGTAATGCCCTTTCCCAAAATCTTCAGCACTCTGTCCGTACCTGATTCGGCGCCGTACTGAACCCGGCAGCAGCCGGCCCGGCGCATGAGCTTCAACAGCTCAAAGCTTACGGTATCAACTCGGGATCGCACATCCCAGGAAATGTGCAGACCGCGCCTGAGCAAGAGAGAACAGAAGCGTTCAACCCAGTCCCTGCCGGCGGTAAAGAGCTCGTCAAAAAAGAAAAATTCCCGTATTCCCAATTCAACGGCCTGTTCAATTTCAGCCAGCACGTGCTCGGGGGAAAAACGCCGCACTTTTTTGCCGCCGGCGGTCCAGCAGAAATTGCAGGAAAATGGACAGCCGCGCCCGGAGGTTATGGTCGTCGTATAGTTCTCTTTGCTGACTATAGTAACATACTCCCGCCAGCGCACATACTTTCTGCTGACTGCAGGAAGCGCGTCCAGATCCGAAACCACGAAAGGCGGCTTCAAAGGGTCGCCTGCCTTCATAACTCCGTCCAGCCCGTCGGCACACGGAAGCTCTCCGCCCGTCCTTCGCTCCTCCAGCCGCTTCAGCAGTCCCTGCAGAGGTATTTCTCCTTCGCCTGAAATGACATAATCCACACAGCTGTGAGTTAAGACCTCGGCAGGATAAAGAGTGGCGTGAGGTCCGCCCATAATGACAGCCGGCGGCTTCTCCGCTTCCTTCAGCTTTTTGGCCAGTCTCCAGGCCTCCGGCCAGGTATGGGAAAGACAGGAAATGCCTACAGCGTCCCAGTCCTCCGCCAATATTTTTGAGGCCGCCTTGGACGAATCCAGACCGTCCAGGCGGCAGTCCAATATTTCCGCCTGCCAGGAAGTATATTTTTCCGCAAAGGTGGCCAGGCTCATCAGACCCAGAGAAGGCAGCAGGCCCACTCCTCGCTGAATTTTTATCATTGCCGGCGAGGAGATGCTGCCCAAATCACAGACATATACCAACAGCAGTCTCATTTTCCGCCGCCTCTCCCGATCCACTCTTTAGCTTCAGGGGTAAGCCCCTTAATGACAATTATATCATGATGGACGCCGAAGCCGACATTTTCCGTAAGCTTTTTATACAAAAAATAGCGGTCGTAGAGCTCCAGATATCTGCTCCCGTCAGCGCTGTTTTCAGCGCAGCTTCTGTATATAACCGTCGAAAAGCCGGCGCGGCAGCGTCCTTCAATGTCTCTCAATACTACGGGCGCTTCCTTCAGGCCGTCGTCTTCCTTATCCCATACCGCTTCGAACCACTCCCGCTCCGAAGCCAGGCGGTACTTCAGAGCGCTGCCTACCGGACTGCAGGGGATTTCCGAATCGGTATCATAAAACAGAAAACCTCCGTCCAGAAAACTGCAGCAGCGCAGACTTCTGAAAAAACGGTATTCTTCTATATACATATTGCTGCCGGTTACAAATGACCAGTGAGAAAAAAGCTGCCAAAAAATTCCCCCCAATATCAGCAGAACCGCCGCCGTATACTTAACAGTCGAGCTGAAAAGCCGCCGAGCCTCGCGGACGAAACAGACAGCGGCTATAATCAGACAGGAAGCCGGGAATATGGCGTTTCTCCAGGAATCCAGATGAGAAAGAAGGGAAAAATCCGCCGAGGGGATGCGGCAGTAGAAAAGTACGGAGACGAGCCAGGCTCCCAGCCAGAGAAACTTTTTGCCATCTTTCAGAAAAAATAAGCTGAAAGCGGCCAGCAGCGTATAAATCAGCGGATGAATACTGCCGTCAATCCAATACAGCCAGTTATGGACGCTGTTCTGAGCTGTCAGCCTGCTCAGATTTGCCGGATCGTCATAAAACAAATAATATCCCTTAAGCATACCGACCGCATCGCAGGCCAGACCCGGCAGAGAAAAAACGGACGCTAAAGCCAAAGCCCAATATAAATGGGGATTTCTGAAGATTTTAAATCTCTTCGGATCGTGGCAAAGATAAACCAGCAAACATATAGGCAGAAGAACTGGAGCGTTTTCCATGCGCCAATCGGCCAGCCAGGCCGCCGTCAGGGAAGCGCCGTAAATACACAGCTTTTCAAAGCAGGCCAGCTCGCCGGCAGCAGCGTTCTCTCCGCCTTCGCCGCACTCGGCGTCACGAAACAGATCCCGGCTGAAAGGCGCCAGCTCGCAGATAAACAGAAACGTAAAAATCAGCGCCAGCGTGCCGTTTTCCAAAGCGTTGGTATTCATTAAGCGCACGTGAATCGGCAGAAGAAACAAAAAAAAGCTGAAAATAAAAGCGCAGTAAGCTTTGCGCCAATATAAGAAGGCCCAGGCGCAGGCGGCGATCATCCCCCACGCCGCCGATGCAAAAGCGCATATAAATACCGACTTTTCGCAGACTCCACACAGGTCGAAAAACAGAGACAAAACGTAGGGACAGGCCGGAGGTATGGGCAGAAAGAATTCCATAGGCGGATTCTTAAGCTTGGAAAGATACAGCCCTTCACGGCCCAGCCCTTCGGCTAAGGACCAGAAAGAAATTTCATCGTCGAATACCTGAGGTGAAAAGGGAATTACGACAAAGCTAAGATAAAGGGCGAATCCAATGGCGCCTAAACAGCACAGGAAAAAGAATGTCCTGCCGAAGGCGCTCTCTTTTATTTCATAACTTTCATCGGCGCCCCGACGCTCGGCGGCGCCTTCGCATTCTCCGGCCTTCTCCGCGCCTGCTGCCGAGGAACCGCCCTCGGAAAGACTGCGGGTCTTTAATTTGTGAGCCCGCCGCAGAAGGCTGCAAAGCTTTATTCCGATAAGAACGTACAATATGCAGGTAAACCCCGACAAAACATGCAGCCAGGGCAGAGTAAGCTCCGTAATGAATTTTACCGCTGCGGCCGTCAGACCATCAATATTCACCGTCTAAAGCACCTTTTCCCTGAACCAACATTTTAAACCGCTGAAGAATATGGAAAAGGCGTCAAAAATCCTACTGTTGGAGCGCAGATGTTCAACCTCTATCAAAAAATCGCAGCTCACCTTAAAGCCTCTCAGCGGAAGACTGACGCACATGTCCTGTTCGCAGCAGTAGCCTCCGCCGCTGATTGCCTCGTATACTTCGCCTAGGCGCTCGCGGCGCACGCAGCGCAAACCGCACAGAGAATCGCTCCATTTAAAGCCTGAAAGCAGAGAAGCCTGCCAACTCAGAAATTTGTTTCCCCAGCGTTTAACTGGCGGATATTTACTTAAATTTCTGGAAGCAACCAGCATATCGACATTCAGTTCGCGCGCTTTTTCGGCTATCGAATCCAGATATTTAGGATGAAGCTGCATATCGCCGTCAGTAAAAACGACGTAGTCTATAGAATTAAACTCACTATTCCCGGCGATATAAGCGATTCCGGCCTTGATAGCCGCGCTTTTTCCGGAGTTTTCAGAAAGAGACAGCTGTTTCACCTGAGAGCGCCGCTGCGCATATTCTGCTATAACGGAAGCCGTGGCGTCGACGGAACCGTCGTCAACTATGAC
>JAFTAM010000008.1 GCA_017458675.1 bacterium | reverse complement strand
CATGTTCTGCGTGTTTTCGCTGTGTCGGTTTTGTTTTGCACTTCGCTCCGCGCTCGCCGTAACCGGAGCTCGGACGCTCGCTTCAGAGCAAAACAAAACCTGTGTATAACATGTCTGCTTAAAGCCTGTTTTTGCTTAACTTACCGACAGTGCCTTGTATACGGGCTTGCTTCCTGCCATTCTGAGCAAAGAATCGATATTACGTTACCGGTACAGATCCTTCGCCTCACGGCTCAGGATGACATGAACATGACTCAGGATGCTGTTTCGCTGCTGTCAGAAGCGAAGATTACAGATATCAGAGAGCTATTCGGATGACAGGACGCACAGAACCAACGATATAGTACATGAAGTAGCCGCGGTTAATATCGCCGTCTGAAGACACGCCCGCCGCGCAGCCGCTGCCGTCGCCGTGCGAACGCAGCCACCACCACGCATTGCCGTTAAATGTATCGCTTACATATGCGCCGTTATTGACTGCGTATGCCGTGGGCTTAGTCACGCGGTCTCTGTCATTGGCAAACAAGCTCTTAGCCTCCTCAATACTCAGCAAAAACACGCGGTCATCCGTCGCTGGGCCCGCATTGTTGGAAAGAGAGCTCGCCTTAATCAAAGACCGCTCCTGATCAGTAAAAGCTTTCTGCAGAAACTCACCGTTGAGCCATGCGCGCAAACTGCATTTCGCCCAGGTTGTATCATAATTGCCTTTATTGTAAGACTTAGCGGCCAAACCGTACTCCGAAATAACCAGCAGAGCGTCGCTTTCGCGGCGCAGCACTCGCCAGGTTATCAGTTCGGCTTTACCGTCGGCTTCCTGAGGATAACTGCCGAATTCAAAATATTCGCCGGTCTTTTTATCGGCGTACGCCGCACGCAGCGCAGCGACAGAGCGGCGGTTCAGTTTTTTGCCGGCGGCAGATTTGACAGGATGCTTGGCAGGTTTACCTGCAGCTTTTTTCTCAGAGCGCGCAGTTCCCCCTGCGGCAGACTGTACAGGGAGCCTGGCCGGTTCATTTGATATATTCGGCTTATAGAAGACAAAAAGCAAAGCAATTATGCCGGCAAATATGACGGCCGCAGCAATAGCCTTCTTCCCGCCGGCTCCCCCCGCCCCGTTGAACGGGGACGGCCTCGGAAAAGTTCCTCCGACGCGCTCTTGGGCGCTCCGGGGCGCGGCGTAAGCCGAACGGTTATATTCAACCCGCTTAACCCGCTTTACGCCGGCAAAGGCGTCCTTGCCTATTAAAGGAACTGACGAAGGGACCTGCAGTTCCAAATCCGAACAGCCGGAAAAAGCGCCTTCCTCAATAAACTGCAAAGCGGCGGGAAGATTGACGGACCTCAGAGAGACGCATTCGGCAAAAGCAAACGCGCCGATTCTCGTCAGCGAATCGGGAAGCTTTAAATCTGTCAAGGAGGAGCAGCGCTCAAAAGCAAATTTGCCTATCGAAACCAGCGAGGAAGGGAATATTACCTCCGACAGATTTTCATGCTCAGACAAGGCGTAATCGCCTATGCCCCGCAGATGCTCGGGCAGGACCAGCGTGCCTCCGTAATCGCCCAAAGAAAACAGAAAGCCGCCGCTCTCATTTTTTTCCAGTTTCTCATAAGCGATATATCCGCCTTTGTCAAATATGCCATACAGCTTCTCATTGCAGATGCGGCAGCGGCGGGCGGAAAAATCGATATCCCGATGAGCGCATACGCCCGGTCCGACAGGAGTCTGTACCGTATCAGGACTGCCTTTCGCTGCGTTTGGACCGCCGTTCACGGTGTCTGCAGCCTGAATATTCCAGCCCAAGGCCAGAACAAAGGATCGCAGAACCGCTCCGGCGGCTTCCTGATTGAAACCGCTGTCAGTTATTTCCTTCAGCAGAGACTTAAAGACGTACTCGCGGGCTTCGTCGTTCTCCGGCGCTTTCAGAAGCTTTTCGCCCAAGCTGAGGTTATCTGCCGCTATTATCAGCAAGCTGCGCTCCTTCTCGTAATTGAGCCCGGGCAGCAAGTCGTGCATGACTCCTCTGAATCTGCGCCTGTCAGTAAGTATTTCCTCTCCCAGAAGCTCCACGCTCTCCCTGAGCGCCTTGCGCATGGCCTCTTCGTTCATTAAAAACAGTCCTTTGGCTTTACGTAAGCTTAATTCAGCCTATTATAGTTTAATATCCGCTTAACGCAAACCTTTTGCGTACCGAAAACAGCAGACAAACCGCTGCCGCCGCGCTGCGAACCGTGATTGTGCTTTTCAGGACGACAAAGCGTTTGTCATTCTGAGCGAATAATCTATGCCCTTTTATATTTAGCTCCTTCGCCCGGCGGCTCAGGATGACATGAAGCCCGGCTCTGGACGTCAAACCGCAATAACCGCGGCCGCCGCTTCAAAAACAGCGCATAATTCCACTGAGATCAAAACTCGCTGCAGTCCATTTTATCGGCTGCTAACGCTTAAAAGAGGTCAAAATTAGCTGTTATCAAAGGAAGATTACTGATTTTTGAGCGATATTCTGAAGGCCGGACGAACGGTAACATCGTCAATATTGACACTGATGCCACGGCTGATACATCCTCCATAATCCACATGATTTGCTAAACAGCCGGATTCTACGTGCGAACGAAGCCACCACATCGCACTGCCATTGTATTTATCTGCATGCGCGCCGTTCTTAATTGCGTAAGCGGTAGGCTTAGCCATACGTTTTTCATTATCGGAGAATAAACGTTTAGCTTCGTCAATACTGAGCAAAAATACAGGGTCCTCCGTTGAAGGGCTTGCGTTGTTGGGAAGGCTGCTGATTTTAATTAAGGATTGTTCACTCTCATTAAACGCTTTCTGCAAAAATTCACCGTTCAGCCAACGGCGCAAAGTGCAGTCTGACCACGTTACATCACAGTATCTTTCATTGTAAGGCTTGGCGTCCAATCCAAACTTGGAGATAACCAGAAGACAGTCGCTGTATCGGCGCAGCACAAGCCAGGTTATCGGCCTTTCTTTACCGTCGGCGCGCTGAGGATAGCGGCCGAAATCAAAATATTCTCCGGCCTGTTTATATGCATACGCCGCGCGCAGCGAAGCGGCAGCAGCGCTCTTTGAAACGCTGTCAGCGGCAGATTTGCCAGGAGGTTTCACAGGTTTATCGGCAGCCTTCTTCTCAGAGTGAGCACTTTTCTCCGCGGCAGGCTGAACAGGGAGCGCCGCCGGTTCATTTGACATATCCGGCGCCAAGCCGATTAAAGGCAGCAAAGCAATTATGCCCGCGATAAATACGGCAAGCAGAATTTTGCCCGTCTTACCGCCGGCGGGCGCTCCCGCATTAAGATTGGGCATGCCGCTGTTTCCGGGCGCCACTCCTGAACCTCCTGAGGGAACGCGCTCTTCTCCGCCCCAGGGCGCGCCGGAATCCTGATCGGAATGAGACTGCAGGGTATTCGGACCCCCGTTCCCTTTGTCTGCAGCCTGAATATTCCAGCCCAAGGCCAGAGCAAAAGATCGCAGAACCGCTCCGGCGGCTTCCTGACTGAAACCGCTGTCAGTTATTTCCTTCAGCAGAGACTTAAAGACATACTCGCGGGCTTCGTCGCTCTCCGGCGCTTTCAGAAGCTTTTCGCCCAAGCTGAGGTTATGCTATTATCAGCAAGCTGCGCTCCTTCTCGTAATTGAGCCCGGGCAGCAAGTCGTGCATGACTCCTCTGAATCTGCGCCTGTCAGCGAGTATTCCCGCTCCCAGAAGCTCCACGCTCTCCCTGAGCGCCTTGCGCATGGCCTCTTCGTTCATTAAAAACAGTCCTTTGGCTTTACGTAAGCTTAATTCAGCCTATT
>JAFTAM010000064.1 GCA_017458675.1 bacterium | reverse complement strand
TTGGCTGCATTATCCTGAAATATAGTAAAGAGATTTTTTTCAGCCTCTACTTTCCAACGAGATAACATGTTTGGATGAACATTATTTTCAGAGGCAATCTCATTAATTGTGCGTTCTCCACGTAAACACTCAAGAACAAGGTGCGCTTTTTCTTCAGGTGTATGAAGTCTTTTTGCCATAGGTAGACTCCTTTCAATATGAATTATGGTAGGATAAATCCAACTTAAAAACCATATTATTTTTGTCCGAATTTATGGGTTCATTATAGTACGGAATGCCAATACAGATAAGAGTTTTTGATGACGCTATTATTATAAGCAACAGCTGTATTCTGCCAGAGGGCTGGACGGTAGATACGCTTATGAAGCCTCATGATTCTAAGCCATATAATCCCGATATCGCCAATGTTTTTTATCGCGCCGGTTTTATTGAGAATTGGGGACAGGGTATTCAAAAGATTTGTGATGAATGCGAAGCAATTGGAGCGGAAATTCCAGTTTATGAGCTGCTGGGTACAACTCTCAGGATTCAGTTTAAGGCATTGGAACGGGCTCTTATTGATCAGCCTAAAGCACCAAAGCACCAAAGCACCAAAGCACCAAAGCACCAAAGCACCAAAGCAGATAATGCTTTAGAAATTGCAATGGCGGTTAAGATTATTGAAATTCTGCAAAAGGAACCTGCTGTTTCTCAAGATGCATTAGCTAAAAGACTTGACACAACTAGACGCATTATACAGAAAAACATAAATATCCTGAAAGCAGACGGACGCATAAAGCGTATTGGCGGAAAGCGATATGGGCATTGGGAAGTTTATTGATTTTGCATTTGGCGCAAACTGTTTTATCCGGTTTAACAGAAATAGACGCTCAGAAAAATCTGCGCGCGGCCTCAACATGACAAAACGTCTGGCTGCTCCCTCCGCTCCACCGTTGACATTTGACGCTTATTTATTCTTAACCCTGATAGAAAGCGATTTCAGATCGTCCGCATTTTTTATATATTCTGCCAACCTGTCAAAGTTCTTGGCGGCGTACAGTCTGACATCATCCCCCGTTACGCCGATGTATGCCTGGGAATCCGGCATATGCTCATACGTTTTTACCGCATCGACAGCTTCTTTGCCGTTCATTACATATATCGCAAAGCCATAACTGTCTATGCCGTTATCTGTAATCGTCTTCGCAAGTTTATTGTATAGCGTCCGAATTCCTGTTTCATCATAATCACCATATGTTATAACGTCTATTTTAAACATGTTGTTCCATAGGTAATTATCCAGCGTCGTATTCTTATCATACATGTTCCCGTAAAAGTGATTATATCCGGATTCTTGGACCACCACCTTGGCGCCAGGCAATACGCTGCGTATGTTTTTGCTTATTCTATCGTAAGCGAGGTCGCCATATTTCACATATATATAATCGCATTCAACCGCAGATCGTTCCTCAAAACGAAATATCCTGATATCTTTTCCAGGCAGATCTTCACAATTGACTATGACGTCACAAACGGCGCCGCCTGTAAAAAACGCTTTCTTTTTGATGTTAAAATTGACGCCATACTGTTTCTCCGCAATCTCTATCGCCTCTTTAATCTCTGCACTGTTATTGCCTTTCACTAATGAACATCCGCCAAATACAAGGCACAATACAGGCGCCGCCAGCAATACTATAAAGCAACTTTTCATATAACTTCAATTCCTCATCTAGATTGCGCTTTATCCGGTCCTTTCCCGCTTTAAATGATGTCCATGAGCCTCCTGTTGTCCTTAAGCCATTGGCGGCGGCGTTTGTAATCCGGAAGAACGCTTGCCACCGACGCCCAGAATTTCTTGCCGTGGTTTTTATGATTGATGTGGCTCAGTTCATGAACCACCACATAATCTATAACCTCAAGGGGACACATGACAAGACGCCAAACAAAACGTATATTGTTGCGGGAACTGCAGACTCCCCAGCGGCTCCGAGCGTCGGAGAGCTTTACGGAAGCAGGCCGGACTTTCATCTTGTTTTCATAGATAATGACGCGCTCTGAAAGAACCCGGACGGCCTGACGCCTGAGCCAAATGATGAAATCCGCGATTCCGTAAAACTTAGGGACAATCATCGTATCCCCGGAAATCTGCACGGTTTCCGCGTCTGGCCTGCTGATAGTGTAAAGGCGGCCCAGATACAACATGCGGCTGCCCGCCTCGGCGGTAACGCGCTGATACTTCCTGGCATAAGGTTCCGCCCGCTTTTGAGCGGCATTTATCCAAGCCTGCTTTTCTTTTACTAACTCAGCGATCTTAGAATCCGGCATAGACATGGGAACGCGCACAATTAACTGACCTCCGCTGTCCATAACCAGCGCGGCGTGTATCCTTCTTGCGGAGCGCTCAATCCGGTAAGGAACGTTCTGCGCAGAATCGGTCTGAGACTCGGACGACTTGGCGGCGGCTTCCTTTCTTCTGGCAGCGGCACGCTCCCGAGCCGCTTTTATCCAATCACGCTCTCTTTTTACAAACTCGGCTATCTTAGACTCAGGCATAGAAAAAGGAGCATTCACGGTCAGCTTTCCGTCGCTGTCCACTGACAGCTGAGCGTGCTTCCTTCTTGCGGAGCGCACAATCCGGTAAGCTGTTTCCTGCCCGGAATCAGTCTCGCTCTCCTCTGCCCTGACGCCATTTTCCTTTACCGCGCCGGCCTTTTTTACGGCCATTCGCATACGGGCCGCTGCTATACGGAACCGTTCTTTCCTGACTATCTCTGCAATCTCAGATTCCGGCGTAAATAAAGGAGCATGCACGGTTAACCGGCCGTCGCTGTCAATTTCCAGCGACACTCGCTTTCTTCTGTCAGAGCGCACAATCTGATAAGAAACATCCAGCATTCGACTGCTCTCCTGCCATAACGGCTTTCCAAATTTCGATAATACTATTTTACACTTTCAGCTTTGCATTATCAAGTATTTTTATCCGCAGACATATCCAAAAAGCGTTGAATATACATTCCGAAGCAGACCGAACTTTGACTGATTCAGCATTTATAGAATTTTTAAAAACTCTCCCCCGGCTTAATCGGCGCCGCCGAATATAAGCTTTGTATTTCGGATAAATTATTCTAAATCATCCGTTCGGGCGCAATATTATTCAATTCGTTTAAGCGCTGCAGCCAAAAAGGAATAGCCCGCTCCGTTCTGGAAAAGGCCGAAAATTTTCCGGAAAAAGAAACTCATCAAAAATGGATAAACTCTACGCAATCGCTAAAGATATCTCACAGAAATTTCAGCAGGCCGATTCGGCCCGGGAGAGATCGCTGCCCATGTCCCGGCAGGCTATACGGGAATGCAGCCTGGCTATTAGAGCCGTTCACCGTTCGGAGAAAGAAACTGCCCAAGAGCATCTGAGGCGGGCAGCCGACCTGCTCAGACAAATCAATGAAACCCTGAAGGACAATCCCGAGGTCATGTACGCCGGCTTTTACCAGGACGCCCAAAAGGAATTCGCCGAAGGCAATCTGACCTACGCGCTGACCTTCAACGAGCCTATTCCTACCCCGCAGGAACTCAGTATCGACGAAGCCGCCTATATCAACGGCCTGGCCGAAGCCGTCGGCGAACTGCGCAGGCACGCTCTCGACCTCATGCGCAGCGACAATTTCAGGGAGAGCGAAAAGACGCTGGATAAGATGGACGAAATCTTTTCAATTCTGACCCTTATCGACTTCCCCGACGCGCTCACCAGAGGCCTGCGCCGCTCCACCGATATCGCCCGCGGCTGCCTCGAAAAGACCAGAGGCGACCTCACCGCCCATCACGTCAACGAACACCTGCGCCTGGATATTGCCGAGCTGCAGAAGACTTTAAAGGAGCAGAAGCTGTAGGCGCTTTGCAGTTTTCGGCAGGACAGGCGCCATAGCCGTGGCATTCTGAGCGGCAGAGAAGAATCTAAATTATTATACTTTATAAAGATCCTTCGCCGGAGGCTCATGATGACAAAGTTGGGGCTCAGGATGACGAAGCCGGAGCTCAGAATGACGAACGCTCTGTCATTCTGAGCGCAGCGAAGAATCTTAATTATTTTACATTATAAAGATCCTTCGCCAGAGGCTCAGGATGACAAAGTTGGGACCCAGGATGACAAAGTTGGGGCTCAGGATGACGAAGCCGGAGCTCAGAATGACGAACGCTCTGTCATTCTGAGCGCAGCGAAGAATCTTAATTATTTTACATTATAAAGATCCTTCGCCAGAGG
>JAFTAM010000063.1 GCA_017458675.1 bacterium | reverse complement strand
GGCGGCGTCGGCGATATGGAGCAGCTCGCCGTAAAGGTCGGTTTCTTGGTCGGCGGGCCGGCCGCTGAAGATCCGGTTTAAAGGATGGTATTTTATGATGACCTGCTTCAAGAGGTCGTTTCTGTCCTGAAAATAGTGATAAATGAGACCGGGCGAGGCCAGCCCGGTCTCCTTGGCGATATCTTGATTGGTGGCGCCGTCCGCGCCTTTCAGCGCAAATACTTTAAGGGCCGCTTCCAGAATCTGCTCTCTGCGCAGCTCGGGGATCTTCGAGCGCGGCACGCCCGAACGCCCGGCATCCTCCCGCTTTGTTTTCTGAGTGCTGTTTTTTGTATCCATGCGCCACACTCCGATGATATTGGTTGATTGATTGGTAAGTCAATGAAATTATACTGTGGTTTCGTTGATTTGTCAATCAATCAAAACAGGCAGAAGCAATAATTTGTCCGAATTCGCCGCTTTCGGCAGGTTGAGGCTGTCGGGGCAAATAATATAGGTAACCTGCAGGCCGTCCGCCGAGGCGGCTTTTATGTTTTACAGCTTAGAATAACAGCGCTGACTTGAGTTTAAGGAAGATAATATTATATGGCAGTTATGATTCCGGAGAAGCCGGATTTTATTTTTAAAGAAAGCAAAGAAGATATTATTTTCAAAGCTTTAGAGGAGAAGCTCTCTGATGATTATTATGTGTTGTATTCGTTTAAAATTACAAATATTGTCAAGAATATAATTTATGACAGCGAATCAGATTTTATAGTTATACATCCTAATAAAGGCATACTTTGCATTGAAGCAAAGGCGGCGTACGGAATAAGTTACGATTCGGCCAATGATTCTTGGTTTTATGCGGATACTGCCGGCGCTCCGAGGCTGGAAATGAAAAATCCGTTTGCCCAGGCCCAGAACATCTGCCATAATCTTTATAACGAGATTCGGGATAAGTTCGGCTTTGATAAAGTATATAAAGTTGTATATGGCGTTTGGTTCCCTTGTATGAGTAAAGCTCAGCTAGATAGACTAAAATTGCCTTTATATGCCAATAAAGAGCTCATTTTAACTGAAGAAGCGCTGGACGCTCCTGAAAAATATTTAGATTCGCTTTTTAAATTTAAGTTGGGCAGAAGATATTCTAATGAGATTTTCTTAAATGACGCTTACAAGATTTTAAATGATATTAAAATGGACTATTTAAAAAAGAGGCGCGTTAAATTCCATCTGGACGCTTATATGGGAAGCGGACTGGTTATGGCTATAGACGGTCTCGATAATCCTGATATATATTTGTCCGGACAGCGGGCTGCGAACGGTTATGAAGATGATGAAACTCTTAAAGTTGATATGGAACCGAGTCTTTATAATGGTATTATAAAAATGCTTCTTCCTGAGTCGAAGAGCGTTGAGGTCTTTGACTGCTGCAGGCAGGTTCGGGAAGCTGCAAATCGCAGATTTGTCAGGCTTTGTAAGGAACAGGCTGCCGTGCTGGATTTTTTGGAAGGTCAGACCGTCGTGGCTGTTAACGGAGCGGCAGGTACCGGAAAAACCTTGGTCGCGGCTGAAAAAGCCAGACAGCTTGCCGAGCGGGGAGAAAAGGTCCTTTTCCTTTGCTTCAACCGATACTTGAAGGACTATCTCGAAGGTAATTATGCGGATAAAAATATTAAATTTTTCACTATTGCTGGCTTTGACTGTGAGTTAAGAAAGCAAAAAAGAACTGACGCCGAAGAGTTTTGCCAGCTTTTAAGGGAAAAATATGCAAACAATCCTGAGGCGTTTGCTTATGATCATATAATTATTGACGAGGGACAGGATTTTGGAACGCATAAGAAAGCTGCCCAGATAAACGCTGAAAGCGGCGCAGATAAAGGCGCCGAATCTCAGTCTGACGATAAAATAAATAAATCTGATTATGGCGATGCGTTTAAAATTTTGCGAAATATTATTGAGAAAAAAAGCTGTGAATGCAAAAGTTTTTATGTGTTTTATGACGGCTTGCAGGCGGTGCAGAAAAATAAACTGCCTGATTTTTTAATAAACCCTGGCTGCAAAATAACCTTGCCGCGCAATTGCCGCAATACGGTTAATATTGCCAACGCTGCTTTAGCTGCGCTGCCTAAACCCGAGCGTCCCGCACTGAAATTTAAGGACGGCGATAATTTTGGCGAAAAACCTGAATTCTATTATTCTGTGGCTCCCGAGCAAATAGTCTCTCATATTAACAAGATACTCCAAAAGCATAAGGACGAGCATAAGCTGGAATATGGCAGTATTGTTATTCTGACTTTAAAAAGAGACCGCGAAGCTCAGGATGTTGAAAATAGCAAAGTCAGCGTTTTTTCTAAATATTGCTGCAGAACGAACAAAAATGACGAGACCGGCGGCTATGATATGTATTATAAGTATGACGGCGCAAAAATTCGTTTTACTACCTGCCGGAAATTTAAAGGTTTAGATGCAGACGCTGTAATTCTTATTGATATAGACGGCGATACGTTTAAGGGTAAGCATAATAAGAGAAATCGCCTTTTGTATTATGTCGGCGCAACCCGGGCCCGTCTTTATTTAGACGTCATTACGTCGATGAAGAGTAAGGAATGGAAAGATTGTATGAGATAAAATATGGTGAAACTGACAGCATTTGAGTAAAGTCCCTGCCAAAAATACGGAGCCACCTCCCAGGACGGCGGTTTCTATGTATACTGTAATATTTTATTAACATTCGCGGAGCTGTTCTTTTCTATAATATTATGGTAAGCTTAAACGTAATATATTTAAAACAGGGCGGAGGTCTTTTCGTTAAATGATCAATTCCATAGGTTCTCCCGATTATTCTTACAATGCCAACGGTATCGGCTCCAAGCTGGGCAGTATCATCGGCCATAAGCCGGAGACCGCCGAGTTCTCCTACAACGCACAGGACGACGTGGTTATGTCCGACGGCACGGCCAAAGTCGACGACGTCAAAGTCGGTCTGACCGGCAAGCTCTCTACGCCGCGCACCAAAATGAAGGACAAGATCAAGCCCAACGAGGACGGCAAGTACGTCTATGACCGCAAGACCCAGCCCAAAGAATTTGCCGCCGCTCATACTTTTGCCACCGTCAACAATACTCTGAAGATGTTTGAAGAAGCTTACGGCGAGAAAGTGCCCTGGGCCTTCAAGAACGATCAGATGAAGATCAACGCCGACAAGGGCGAGATGCTCAACGCCTATTATTCCCGCTTCCACAAGTCGGTCAACTTCTTCCACGCCATGGACCCGGTCACCAATCAGATGGTCTATTCCGGAACCTCCGGCGAGGTGGTTTCCCACGAGGTCGGCCACGCCATGCTCGACGGTCTCCATCCCGAATATCTGGCCTGCTGGAGTCCCGATCCCCGCGGCTTCCATGAGCACTTTGCCGATATGACCGGCTTTATGATGGCCACTCAGGACGACGCAACCTGCGAGCTGGTCGCCAAAGAGACCGGCGGCGACTTGAAGAAGCCCAACAGCCTGGCTCTGACCGGCGAGTCCCTGGGCGTCACTATCGGCCATGCCACCGGTTCGCCCCGCAACTGCATCCGCGACGCCAACAACGAATTTTTATGGCAGGATCCCTCCACTCTGCCGCAGATGGCCCCCGACGATCAGCTCTGCACCGAGATGCACAGCTGGTCCCGCGTCTACACCGGCGCCATGTATGACGCTTTCGCCGGCATGGTGAGCCGCAATATGGGTGAAGGCCAGAGCTGCGAAGACGCTATTAAGTCCTGCGGCAAGGAGTTTATCAACCTTTATGCCGCTACTCTGAAGGAAGCTCCCAAGGGCGACTTCACCTATCATCAGATGGCTAACTGCATGCTCAAGGTCGACCGCGAACAGTTCGGAGGCCGCAACCGCGAATTTCTGCTCAAAGGCTTCATAGCCCACAACATCATTCCCGATGATCTCAGCATTATGGAAGCCGAGCCCGACACCGGAGCCAAGAACGTGCGCACCATGACCGTCACCTTAGGCGACGACTGCGGCATGTTCTCCGGCGCTAAGGTTGATACGCTGGTCGACGCCGACAAGATGTTCATGTCCGAGGCCGACAGCCCGGAGGCTAAGTCGACGCAGGCCCACGTCAAGAAGCTCATCGAGGCCGGCCGCATCCTTTACACCGAGCCCAACCAGGTCGTTTCTTCCAAGGACCTCTTCGATAAGAACGGCGTTCCTTATGACGGCGTAGTCCGCTGGGTCGACGGTTCCATGACCATCGAGAGAAATACGATCATCAACTAAAGCAATCAGCCGTTTCCCGGCCAATACAGCGAAGACAGCCTTTTGCTCAGGCAGAGGGCTGTTTTTTATTGTCCGCTCTTTCTTGGACAGCGCTGCAAGCGGAATGCGGAACCGGAAAACGCGCCGTACTGATTCCGTTTCTTTTGTCATCCATCCTGAGCCTTCGGCGAAGGATCTTTAACAGCAACGTGCATAGATTCTTCGCTGCGCTCAGAATGACAAGGTTTGGCGTTATGCTGAGCTTAGATGTGCGTCAGTCATGCCGTCTCAGCCGCTCTGAGCTTGCCGGAGGGTCTTTAATGCAAAATGGTTTCATAATTTATCCATTTGTATAAATCTTCCGTATGTCGATTTATTCGGCAAGGATTTTTGCAGTTATAGCAAAGATCGCGCGCACGGGACGCCTTGCCGGCCTCTGGGTTCGGCTCGGCGATTCTGATACTTCTTTAGAAAATGAAGATACACAATATGGAAAATATCAACATCAATTTGCTGGCCTATAGGGTGGGCGGTCTGCTCTATATGTCGGCGCTTCTAGCCGGGATATCGGAAAAAATCCGTCAGGGACTGATATCCTGCCTGTCCTCTATAGCGCTCTGTCTGGAGGACACCGTACAGGACGGCGCCGCCGAGCAGGCGGAGGCTACGCTTTTCGATACTCTGCGCGTTTTAGCTGAAGGCCCCGCCCCCAAAGAGGGCCTGCCTCTTATATTCATACGCCCCCGTACTCCGGAGCAGATGGAAAGGATTCATAACGGTCTGGGCGATAGGCAAAGACTGATAACAGGCTACATTTTTCCTAAATTTGATCTGAGCAGCGCCGAAGACTGGCTGAAGATGCACGAAAAGCTTGCCAAGGATAGCCCGTCTCCGCTGTACTTTATGCCCATTCTGGAAAGCCGGATGGTGGCCGACGCTTTGACTCGCGTTGATACGCTGACCAAGCTCCGCAGCATTTTGGACGACGTTCGCCCTTACGTATTAAACGTCCGCGTGGGCGGCAACGATTTCAGCAACCTCTACGGCCTGCGCCGCAATGTCGACCAGACGATCTACGATCTGTGCGTCATTAGGGACATACTCATGGATATTTTAAATATTTTCGGCCAGGATTATGTGGTCTCCGGGCCGGTATGGAACTATTACGGCGTCTCCGAGGACGAGGCCTGGGCCAAGGGTTTGGAACGGGAGCTCGCTTTAGATCGCCTCAACGGTTTTCTGGGTAAGACGGCCATCCATCCCTGCCAGCTGCCGATTATCCGCCGCAGCCTTTCCGTTAGCCGGGAAGATTACGATGACGCCTGCGCCATTCTCAATTGGTCTTCGGATAAGAGCGGCGTGGCCAGAAGCGTGGCCGGAAACCGCATGAACGAATTGAACTGCCACGGCAAATGGGCGAGGCGGACTAAAATTCTGGGCGATATTTACGGAATAAGGAGCGAAAGCGATGAGCGCGAAAGAGGGAAGATGCAGGCCGGCTAATATTCTGATCGGCAAACGGCTTAACAATCCCAGGCGCGCTTATCTTCTGATAAACTCTCTGCAGGCCAAGCATCTGCCGGTCAGTCCGAGCGCCGCTTTGGCCATGATGGCGGAGCTGGGCGAGAAGCTGAAGCGCCGGGCGGTCCTTCCCGGTCTGGTTGCGGCCTTTGCCGAAACGGCCACCGCCGCAGGCGCCGCCGCCGCTGAAGCGCTGGGGGAAGAGACCGTATTTATGACCACCACCAGAGAGCCCCAGAGCGAGGGGCGCTGGATCGAGTTTTTGGAAGAGCACAGCCACGCCAAGCAGCATATTCTCTGCGCCGACGGCCTGGCGGAGCGGATCGCCGTCAGCGGTTCGGTAATTCTGCTGGACGACGAGTATTCCACCGGAAAGACGCTGCGCAATATGTTTAAGAAACTGCGCGAAGAATTTCCGTCCGTTCGGAGCAAAAATTTAATCGCCGCGGCTCTGCTCAACCGTCTGTCTGAAGAAAATGCCCAGAAGCTGCGTGAGGAAGGCATTGACGAGGAATGTCTGTGGAAGGTCCCTGAGGAGGACTATTCTCAGGAACTGGCTCAGATCGACGTCTGCGAGGCCGAGCCTGCTCCGATTTCAGCTGACGCGGCCGAACCTGAGCGCATAAGGTGGAAAGATTCTCTGCCCGATCCGCGGCGCGGAGTCGTTATCGGCGAATATGCCGCCAAATGCCGCTCTCTGAACGAGGATATTCTGAATCAAATCGGAGGCGCAGCAGCTGAAAGCGGGCGCATTTTGGCGCTGGGCACCGAAGAATGCATGTATCCGGCGCTCCTTTTGGGCCGGGAAATTGAAAGGCGCTTTCCTGGGATTGAAGTTTTCTGCCAGGCGACCACCCGAAGTCCCATTGGAATTTCGTCGGCGGCTGATTATCCCATAAAGGAAGGGCGGCGTCTTCCCAGTCTTTACGAGGAAAGCCGCGTAACCTATCTGTACAATCTGGCTCATTATGATACGGTGATAGTTGTCACCGACGCCAAGACGCCGAGCCGGGCGGCGGTTTCCGCTCTGTTCGCGGCTCTCTGCAGCCATGGGAATACTCGGATCTTTTTGGTGGAGGCGGGATAATGTTCGGAACTTACCGTCCAGAAGACGTCACGCTTCTGTTAAAGGATATTACCGGTCTGGTCGAGCCTCTTTCCACCGAGGAAAGGGAGAAGCGCATCCAGAGCGGCGTCCATTATTCGGAGATGCTGCCCAAGGAGTACCGCCCTTCGCCGGCATATTTCCGCGCTTATCAGGAAGCCCTGGAGCGCTATGCCGATATAACCGCCGGGGCTGTAGTATCTGTAGGCGAAAAGCTTTGGCGGGCCAAGGGGGAGAAGGCCGTGCTGGTGTCCCTGGCCCGGGCCGGCACGCCGATAGGCATTCTCATCAAGCACTATATTGAGAAGAAGTATCATACCTCTATAGCTCATTACAGCATCTCGATAATCCGCGGCGTCGGCATCGACAAAAACGCCATGGACTACATTCTGGTCAGACATGACGGCGGCGATATCCAGTTTGTGGACGGCTGGACCGGCAAGGGGGCTATCTGCAATCAGCTGATTGAGGCCATGAAGGATTATCCCTCGGTCAGTCCGGGACTGGCCGTGCTTTCCGACCCCGCCCATGTGGCTGAGCTCTGGGGGACCCGCGAGGATTTTCTCATCGCCAGTTCCTGTCTCAATTCAACTGTCTCCGGTCTGCTGAGCCGAACCTTTCTGCGTAAGGACATCATTGGCCCCAAAGATTTTCACGGGGCGGTCTTTTACAGCGAGCTTGCCGGCGAGGACCAGACCTACAGCTTTATTGATACCGTAGAAGCCGCCTTTGATACCGCGCCTCTGCCGGAGGACGGAGAAGAGGACAGGGGCCGGAGCGGTCTCGAGGAAGTGCGGGAAATCTGCCGGGAGTTCAATATTAAGGATATCAACCTGGTCAAGCCGAGCATCGGCGAAGCTACCAGGGTTCTGCTGCGCCGTCTGCCCTGGAAGGTGCTGGTGCACAGCCTTGACGACGAAGAGCATTTGGGCCATATTTACAGGCTGGCTGCGGAAAAGGGCGTCGAGCTGGTGCTCTATCCGCTGCGCAATTACAAGGCCTGCGGTCTCATCCGCTCCCTTTCGGATGCCTGAAGCATGAAAAACAACATTTTATTTGTCAGCGATCTGGACAACACTCTGCTTTATTCCGTCCGCCGTCTGCCCGAGGGAATTGAGAGTATCTGCGTTGAGCGTTTAAATGGCAAGGAGCAGGGGTTTTTCTCTCTCGAAACTGTCCGGATGCTTAAGCAGATTTTGCAGAGGGTTACCTTTGTACCGGTTACTACGCGCTCCCTGGAGCAGTACCGACGCATCAAATGGCCCTGGGGCGAGCCGCCCTTTGCCCTGGCGGCCAACGGCGGGCTCCTTCTGGAAAACGGCGAGGAAAATCTCTCCTGGCGCGAGGCCTCTCTGGCGTTGGTTAAGCCTTATGAGCGAGCCTTCGCCGAGCTGGAAGAGCTTGTCTCCGCCGACGGATTGGCCTGCCGCAGGATTGACGGACTGTTTCTCTTTACGCCCTGCAGAGACGCGGCTGAGGCTGAAGCGGCGGCGCGTCTGTACCGAAGCCGAACCGAGCTTGATATAGAGACGACCGGCCGAAAGCTTTACGCCTTCCCCCCGCCGCTCAATAAGGGTACGGGCTTGGAGCGTCTGCTGAAGAGTCTGGGCGCGCAGAGAGTTATCTGTGCGGGAGACAGCGAAATCGATCTGCCTATGCTGAAGCTGGGAGATCTGGCTCTGGTTCCTTCCCGGGAGCTGTTTGCCCAGCTGCCCGCCAACGGCTGCCTGCTGCCCGGACGCGATCTGTTCGCTCACGAGCTTTTGCAGCAGATACAAGCAGACTTGGAGGAAATGGGGGCATAGATTGAGGCGGTTCTCGCCCCCCGTCCTCCTGAGCCTTCGGCGAAGGATCTGGCCTTAGCTTTTGCTTAATTAACCGACAGGGCGGTCGGCGGAAATTCAGAATTCTGCTCTCAGGCATTTCAGGCGGAAAGTATGAGGGACTGGAATTATGTTTAAAAGCGCGCGTTTTGCAGCGGCGGTTTGTCTGACTCTTTGGGCGGCGGCTTCTTTGGCGCAGGCCGAGCCGATTCTGCAGTTTTCGAAGCATAAACAAGAATATGTGGACGAACGGAGGAGGACCGTCTATTTTAAGACCTCCTATGAAACGGCTTCGCTTAAAAACGCCAAAGAATATCCGGCTTTGAATGCCGCCGTCAGGCGCGATTTCAACGAGGTCAGGAAAAAGCATGTCGCTTCAGCCGTCAGGGATATGGGGCCCGACTATAAGGAGCAGACGCGCAATTGGGCTAAGTACAACAAATCTAAAATGGTATGCTTTGTGGAGGAAGAGGCCTCTGTCTGTCGGGCCGACGATGCGGTTGTCAGTTTCAGCTGCGCAGTGACGGCTTTTTACGGCGGTCCTCATCACAACACCGCGATTTTGGGCTATAGCTTTGACACGCTCAGCGGCGGGCTGCTCAGGCTCTCCGACGTCGTATCGGATCGCCGGGGACTTGAGAAGCTGGTCTCCGCCGCTCTAAAGGCGGAAATGGAGGCTCGGGATTTGGAATATACCGAGGAAACCGAAACACAGTTCCGCAAAATGTTCGACGACGACGCCTCAGGCAAAGTTTCGCTGTCCTGGACGCTCGACAGCGACGGCCTGACGCTGTATTTTGACCCCTATCTTTTCGCGCCTTACGCTTACGGAAGGTTCGATATGACGGTCAATTATGCCGGCCATGAAGCGATCTTTGCCGAAAAATATCTGCCCAGCCGTGAAGATCATTAGGTCCGGCCGATATTCCGCTGAAACCGAAAACTCGCCTGAAGCATGTCTATGAACGCTTCAGGCTTTTTTTTGCCGCGCAGGTTTGCTTGTGCGCTCCGTTCAGCGTCTGCGCAGCGCCTTCAGGCGCACGAATTCTGCGAACAAGTCAAAGAATTGAAGCGAGGGCTGAAACGGGGGAGCGGCGGAAGCAGTGAAAGCGGAGGCCGCCGGCGGACTGCGCTGCAGGCGGTGAGCAATAAGTGAGCGGAGGGTGGAATAGCGATATTGTGTTATTCGCTTATTTATTCTCAGGCGAATAAATCAGGTAAATTATAATAGGCCCAATGACCGTAGCTGCAAGTGAAAAAAGAAATAGGACGGGATGATTTTCTAGATCGAAACATACGAAAAATAAAATAACAAACATCAATACTAAACAACCGCAGCTTTTGTTACTTGCTTCTTGCGTTTTTTGTTCAGCATATTGTTTCTGATAAAGTAAATTTTTTTGCCGTAACCTGTCAAGCTCTTGCTGTTTTCGCAGCTCTTCTTGCTTTTGTTTTTCTGCTCTTCCTCTTGCCTGCGTTTTTCTTCCTCAATGGCTTTTTGCCGCTCTGCTTCCTTTTGATCGGCAAGTTCTCTTAATCTGGCGAGATTATCAGCGACTGATTGGAGCGTCTGTTCATCTGCTTCAAGTTTGGCGGCTCTGGCCTGCATCTGTGATATATCGTATTCGGCTCCGCAGTATTCGCATCTGGCTGTTTTGTCGTTTATTGTAAATGAGGCGCCGCCGCAGGTCTGGCAGCTGATTTTTTTAGCTTCCATCTCACCCCTTTGCTGTACTAAATATAGTACATATATTTATTTTGCTTTATTTTATTGCATTTTACTGAAAGTACAGCCAAAAGTAAATATGCCGGCTGCCGAAAATTTAAAATTTGCAGCTGAGTTGAAAACGTTCTGCATCTGCGGTTTCGCTGCGCAGCACGCTGCGTCGGGAATGACAAAGAAAGGGCGCTCAGAGCGGCGTCGGGGCTCCCATCGGGAGGCTAGTCGGGGTAATACTGGCGGTAATTCTGTTCTTCAAGATAGCTGTCGTTTTCTTCATCTATCCTTTTGCTTATCAGCGAACGGAATATCGCCCAGAAAGCCAGACCGTTGATAAGGCCAAGCACAAAGAATGCAATGGCAAAGATCCTTCTGTATTTATAATTTTCCTCGGACTGGGCTTTCATTTGCTGAACATTGCATTTCCCTTCAAAAAAACAGCCCAGCTTTATCCTATTATCGCGCACTAAGGCATGTCCCTTTTGTATGCCTATCAAAGTAGAATTGGCAGAGCCTTTTGAAAAATTAGTATACTCATACCGAAGTCTTTGATCACTTTGAAGTTTGATGATACGCTCATCGTTATGAGGGATGTCCTTAATTACGGATTCATCCAGAACAAAACTGCCCAGTTTTGCGCCGCCTATGAATTCTGTTTTTGATTCAATTTCCCAGGTGGTAGTTTTGCCTCGATGTTCTCTTTCTATGCAGCGAGTAACCGAAGGAGATTTAAATTTCTCGTTATAGTCTTTGTCGCGGATAATTTTGGTAAGCTTGATTCTGCCCTTAATTATGATAAGCTTGCCTTCATTTTCGGGTGAAACTTCAGGCCTTGTCAGAACAGTGGCTGATTTTAATACGTCTTCATATTCTACCGTTCCGTATCTGTAATAAGTAACCGACATGAATGCTACAGTTACGAAAAAGAATATCATGCATATATTAAAAGTAAGTAAATGTATTTTCTTATTTTTCATGGAATTATATTTCATTGAATAAGGCGAACTTCTGACTCAAATACGCTTATTCGTATAATAATGCCTGCCTGACCGTTCCAAATGCCGCCGTATTGAGCGACGCTGCGCTGCGTATCGTGGGGGCGGCGCGTTTATGAAAAATAGGAGTCCGCTCTCAGGAAATCAGCCCTTTGGCGGGAGCCTGAACGCTAACAAACTCTAACATAAAATACCTTTACAAATATGTGCTTAGTGCTATAATCAGAGCGTAGAAACAAAGAAAATTTGCAGACAGAAATATCTGCAGGCTTCCTTTATTCCGCAGTACATACGAATCAGCCCAGAACAGCATCCTGGACCGAAAATTATAGGAGGAATGACTTATGTTGTACGTACCTAGCATTTTTGGTGAAAATCTTATGGATGAATGGTTTAACGATTGGGACAGAGAGTTCTTCGGCAAGAAAAATCCTCTGTACGGACGCAATGCAAAGCATCTGATGAAAACGGACGTCCGCGAGCATGAAGATTGCTTTGAAATCGATGTTGAAGTGCCAGGTTTCCATAAAGATGAGATTAAGCTCACTTTGGAAGACGGCTGCCTGAACATCACCGCGGCCAAGGGTCTTGACAGAGAACAGAAGGATGAGAAATCCGGAAAGATAATCCGTCAGGAACGCTACAGCGGCTCTCTTTCCAGAAGCTTCTATGTAGGCGACGCCCTTAAGGAAGAGGATATCAAAGCCAAGCTGGAACACGGCGTGCTCAGGCTGCAGCTCCCCAAAAAGGAGAATAAGCCCGCTCTGCCGGAAAAGAAAACCATTGCCATTGAAGGATAACTTCTGAGGCGCGCTTTAAAAAGCGCTGTAAATGATGCAGCCGCATGCTTGCTTAAGCCTGCGGCTGTTTTATTATGCTGGGCGCGGATCTTTACTGAGAGGCGGAGGTCGGCGGCCTGTCCGGCGGCGGGGAAGGCTTGACCGCATATCCGGCGTGTCAGCAAAAAACCGGGGTCGGCTCCGCGCCGTCTGCATCGGCCGCCGTCAGCGGGTCTCTGAAATGAACCGGAAGGCCGGACGCGGGAAAGTTAAAGCCTCAATTAGTTTTCCAATACTTCTGCATGTAATGGATAAACATAAACGGCTGAAATAAAATAGCCGTGGCCAGGACGCTCATCCACGGCGCCGTTCCGTATTCATCCAGCATAATGCGCCAAATATCGACTGAGACAACGAGATATAAAAATGCGAAGGCGCCAAAAGCGGCAAAACCGACCAGTATAACAAACATGCGCTCAAGATCGTCAAACATGTTTAATCTTTTCTTGGCTGGGTTTTTATATCCTTGCAAACAAGGATCGGGGAAACTGCGTACGGACCAAGCCCCAGACCGGACGCGCCGGCCCGAAGAGCGTGAGGCGGGGGAGCAGGCGGCCGGCGGAAACAGAGCCGCGGCGGCCTTTTTAAATATTTTTGTGCGATGTTTTGCCCGCCGTACCTGTACTTTACGCCTTGTTTTCTGTATAATAACAGTAAGTGCCGCTTTCGGCGGCTGAACAAGGATATTACTATCGCTCAGCCGGTAGATGATATAGAGGCTGTCTTTCCGGGCGGCCTCACAGCAAAGAGGGTCTCCGATGGTTGACCTCTCGGAGCCCTTTCTTTTATATATATCGGGTCTTATCTGCATAAATATTATCTGCGTTTGTGCTGATTGTTAAAGATTAAGCAACAGAATCGCCGATAATATGTGTATAATAAGGGTAAGATCTGAGAAACTGGCATTTTTGCCGTTTTGAGTTTTTTTTGGAGGTCTTTTAAAAAAATATGATCAACTCAATCGGTGCTCCCAATTTAGTTTACAACACCGCTTCTGCTGCTCCCATAGCTGCTCCTGAAACGAAGACGACCGAGTTTTCCTATAATGCTCAGGACCAGTTGGTTATGTCTCCCCGCACCGCTCAGGTAGACGACGTAACTATTGACAAGCGCGGCGGCATGTCCACTCCGCGCACCAAAATGACTGACAGTCTCGCTCCCAACGAAGACGGCAAGTTCGTTTATGACCAGAAGACTCAGCCTAAGCAGTTTGCGACCGCTCACACCTTCGCGACCGTAAACAACACCTTAAAGATGTTTGAGACCGCATACGGCTCCAAGATTCCTTGGGCCTTCCGCCGTGACCAGATGGGCGTCAACCCCGACAAGGGCGATATGATGAACGCGTACTATTCGCGCGGCGACGGTTCCGTCAACTTCTTCCACGCCATGGACAACGTGACCAACGAGCTGATTTATTCCGGTACTTCCGGCGAGGTCGTCTCCCACGAGGTCGGCCACGCTATGCTCGACGGTCTGCACCCTGAGTATCTGCAGGGATGGAGTCCCGACCCCCGCGGCTTCCACGAGCACTTTGCCGATATGACTGGCTTCATGATGGCCACCCAGGATGAGGATACCTGCAACCTGGTCGCCCAGGAGACCGGCGGCGATATGCACAAGCCCAACAGCTTAGCCCTCACCGGCGAAGAACTGGGCGTGGCTATCGGCCACAACAGCGGCTCGCCCCGCAACTGCATCCGCGACGCCAACAACAAGTTCAAGTGGGTCGATCCCAAGACTCTGCCTGACAGAGCCCCCAGCGATCAGCTCTGCACCGAGATGCACAGCTGGTCCCGCGTCTATACCGGCGCTATGTACGACGCCTTCTCCGATATGGTGAACCGCAACATGGGCGAAGGTCAGACCTGCGCCGAGGCTATCAAGTCCTGCGGTCAGGAGTTCATTGAGCTTTATGCCGCCACCTTGAAGGAATCCCCCAGAGGCGACTTCTCCTACAAGCAGATGGCCAACTGCATGCTCAAAGTTGACCGCGAGCAGTTCGGAGGCCGCAACCAGGAGTTCCTGCTTAAGGGCTTCCAGGGCCGCGACATTATTCCTCAGGGACTTACGATGATGGAAGATACCGATTACGGCGCAAAGAACGTCCGTCCCATGACCGTCACCCTGGGCGACGACTGCGGCATGTTCTCCGGCGCTAAGATTGAAACTTTGGTCGACGCCGACAAGATGTTTGCCAGCGAAGCTGACAGCCAGGAAGCCAAAGATGCCCAGGCTCATGTTAAGAAGCTCATCCAGGCCGGCCGCATTCTCTACACCGAGCCCAACCAGGCCGTTACTACCAAGGACCTCTTCGATAAAGACGGAGTTCCCTATGACGGCGTAGTCCGCTGGGTGGACGGAAACATGACCATCGAAAGAAATACGATCATCAACTAGTATCTCTTTCTGAATGAAAAGAGCGGCAGATCGCTTAAGATCCGCCGCTTTTTTTTATGCTCTGCCGTTTCCCGGGCTCGGGCCTGCTCAGAGGGCGTATCGGCATTCGCGGCAAATAATTGCCTAAATATTAAATAGGATTGGAGAGTTTGCTTGTGTATAAAGAAAAGATTACCAGCAAAGAGGAATTAGAAGAAGCGCTGAATTTTATCGCTGTCGATGACTGTTTTGACAATCCGTTTAAAGATCCGAATATAACCGAAGAAGAATATTTAAAGCATTATGATGAGAATATGCGGAAGATAAAGATGGCAATATTGAAAGCAGATTATGACATCTGCATAGAGGACGATAAGGAATAACGCTTTAAAGGTCATATATAAACGATAAAAAGGCATCCTGCGCTGCTTAACGGTTAAGCGTTGATAGAATTCGGAGTATTTACACATGGCAAAAAAGAAGATTACCAGCAAAAAAGAATTACAGGAAGCGCTTGATTCAGTCGTTTATGATGATAATTTGCTTGATTTTCCTTTGGAAGATCCAAATATTACAAAAGAAGAATTCTTTAAACAGTATAATAAGTGGTTATTGGAAATGAAAATGCTGGTATTGTCGACAGAATATGACATTTGCATCGAGTACGATGGGGAATAGCGTCCGTTGTTTCCGGCTGTCAAGGCATATTTTACGGTTACAGGCAGGCTGCCGAAAATAGGGGCAGGAAGGAGCCGTTTATAGCGCGGCGGCGAGAGCTATTCGGCATCGCGCCCAGTTGCCGTGCTTAAACGGTATTTTATGCTTGCATTCTGAGCGAAGAATCTGATTAGTTGTCAGATTTTACCGGATAAGGATTTTACCATACGTCGAAGTGTTTTGTGAGTACTCCGGAATCTTGAAATGCTTTAGTCAGCATATCGCGGTTGTATTGAGATGTGGTCAAAGTTTTGCCCTTCCAGGTTACGGTTTTCAAGGCATAGCACTCGTGAAGAGCTTTATGTCCTAATGACTGCAGCCGCTTGGTAGGCAGATTTATAGTTGTAAGGTGCGCGCATCTTTCAAAAGCGAAATCGCCGAGAACTGTAAGATTGTCTGAAAGTTTGACATTGACGACGCTGCTTTCATAGAAAGCGAATTTCCCTATTTCGGCGACGCTGTCGGGAAGCACGATATTGCTAAGTCCTGTGCAAAGAGCGAAGGCATCGTATTCAATGATTTTAACTCCGTCGGCAATTTTAAGGTCAACTATGCTGCCTTGATAAAAGGCTCGGTAAGGAATTATCTTAACGCTTTTGGGAATGCTTATGCTTTTTATGCTGCATTCCGAAAAAGCTTCCACGCCTATTTCGGTCACGCTGTCGGGGATAATTATTTCGGCAAGATTTGCATTCTTAAAAGCCCGGGCGCTGATTTTATTTAAACCTTTAGGCAGCTTAATGCTCATTTCGGCAAAAGAAATCATCGCGGTGTTTCTGGCAAAGGTTTCTTCTTCCAGGACTTTAATATTTTTGGAGAGCGTGACGTTCGTCAGCGCAGCGCAGTTATAAAACGCTTTTCTGCCTAAAGACTTAACGCTGTCGGGAACGACGATTATTGTCAGGCTTCTGCAGTCGTGAAAAGCGCCGGCTTCTATTTTCTGCAGATTTTGGGGCAGAGTAATCTCCTTTAAGGCTTTGCATCCGTAAAACGCCTCGCAGCCGATGCTGGCTGCGCTTTTAGGAACAGCGACGCTGCCGAGTCTGCCGCAGCCTTTGAAGACTTCGGCGTCAATAAGCTTTATGTTCTTGGGAAGGTTAATTCTTTCCAGAGAAGGGCAGTCTTTGAAGGCTCGCTTGCCGATAGTTTTGACGCTCTCCGGAAGCGTGACGCTCTTTAGGGCGGTGCATTCGGCAAAGGCGGCCTCGTCAATAACCGTAACCCCATCGGGAATGACGACGCTCTGCAAAGCGCTGCAGCCCTTGAACGAGCGCTTGCCGACGCGCTTTAAGCTTTTGGGAAACTTTACGCCGGCTATAGAAGTTTTATAGCTGTATTGATTATCTTTAACGGCTGCCGTGCCTTCGGCCAAGGTAATAATTTCGGTTTTCGGCACAGGCTTAACAGGCAAAGGCTTAACAGTATGATTATTGACTGTGTTATCTTGATCAAAATTGATTGCCATTGCCAAAATAAGAATAAAAATAATAAAGCATGTTATTATTAAATTAACCGGAACTTCGCCGGAGTGAGACGTATCGCCCTTACCGGAATTTTCTTTTGGCGTTGACTGCGTGTCAATCGCAGGAGCAGACTGAACTTCAGCTTTAGGCCTTTGCCGCGGCTCAGCTTTAGCTTGGCGGCGGAAAGCTTCCTCTTTAAGGCGCAGCTCTTCAGCTCGGCGGTCGGCTTCCGGATTGCAGAGCTCAACATTTTCGGCTTCCTTTTTTCGGCGCAGCCAGGCTTGCCGCCTGGCTTCAAGGCGGCGCAGATCAGCTTCGGCCTCTTCCTTTTGGCGGCGTTTTTCTTCTTCCGAAGTCGTTCCGAGCACTTCGGAATTATTGTATTCGGCTGCTCTTTGTTCGGCCAGCTCGCGCAGACGGGCAATATCTCTGCATAAATTGTCAAAATTTTCGCGCTCTGCTTCCAGCTGTTTTGAGCGGGCGGCAAGGTCTGCCAAGCTGCAAACGGCTCCGCAGTAATCGCAGACGGCAGTATCGCTGTCCCGAGGGCTGAGAGAGGTTCCGCCGCAGTTGCTGCACTTAATGCTGTCGATATTCATATGGCGCCGCTCCTTAAAAATTTATGCATACTTAAATTTACCTATTATATTATACTTAAAATAGAGCGCCATACCAATACCAAAAATGTCTAGGCTTACGGTCAGCGGCTCTGTGCCTTATTCATAAGGGCTGCGGTTATGCTGTTCTGATCTGAGCTCAAAGTGCAAGCTGCTTTGAATCATGCTTGGCAGTATTATCTGACTTATAAAAACTGAATCAGCCAAACATTGTTTGACCGATTCGCAAAGAAAAAACGGACGGTTTTTGGCTAATTCACTAATGGCGGCGTCGGCTGATTTGAGCGGCAATTTTTATATCGCGCACAGCTGCCGGGCAGTAAACGCAGCCGGGCTCAAAGGGCGCAAATATGCGCCTAAATAAGGCCGGCGCGACGGCGGCATTGTTTCCGTCTGCTTTTATCAAGCAATGAAATAATGCAATAAATAACGGTAATTATTTATCGGCTGATTCATCAGGTTCATTTTGTGTAAGATTTTTCTTTTTCGAGGGAAAAATAAAGAACGGGATAGCAACCGGACCGCCGAGCATAAGAATGAAAATTAAAAAAATACAGAATGCCGGTATTCTGGAATGGCCAAGCGAATCAAATAACGACCCCATAAAACAGAAAATTATAATAAAAAACAGACAAGTAAGGCCGCCGCGCTTTTGCTGCAATTGTTGTTCTTCTGTTTTTTTTCTGTTTTCAATTTCAGAGGCTGTTTGAGCGTCTTGTTCTATGCGCAGCTTGATCTGGCGCAGCTTTTCTTCTTCCTCTTTTCTTCGTCGATGGCTTTCTGCCGCTCAGCTTCCTTTTGATCGGCCAGCTGACGCAGGCGGGAAAGATCGCCGGCTAAAGCGTCGATGGCTTTTTGCTCCTTCTCAAGGGCGGCGGCTTTGGCCCGCAGCTGTGCCAGGTCATATTCCGCTCCGCAGTAATCGCAGACCATGATATCGCTGTTTTTAGGGCTCAGAGAGGTACCGCCGCAGTTCCTGCATTTCATGCTGTCTATATCCATATCAGCGCTGCTCCGTTATAAATCACAAATGAACATGTCTTGTAGATTATAACGGAAAATATGCGCAGCACCAATACCAAAGATGTCCAAATCTTCGCCGGCTCGCTTTTTACCCGTCTGGAAGATTTGCTCTCCTGCGCTGCCGCCCTGAGCTGACAGAGCAATTTGTTTTGGATCTGCGGAATGGCCTGGCAGTTAATAAATACAGATAACCGCCGCCGCGCTCGGATTGTAAGCGGGGGAGGCTGCCGCAGGCTTTCGGCAGATAGGTACGGCAAAGGCTTTCTGCTGCGCGTACCGGAAGATTATCCGAGCGCTGCCCGCACGGAAGGGTTTAACAAAAAACGGCGCAGAGCAAAAATGCAGACGCCGTTTTGAACCGAACGGGTTAAAATATGTTATATTGTTAAGGCTGGGCTGTGGCTTTCGCAGCCGAGATTTCAGCGGACATCAGAGACTCCAGTTCGGAGTCCGATTTGCCTTCAATCTGGCCTTCGGCAAAGAATCTGACCGTAATGCAGGCCGTTATTTTTTTATTCTCGGTAAAAATCAGATCGTAATATCCGGGCTTTCCGTCTTCCGGATTGATATAAAACGAGCCCCAGGCTTCTTCGCCGTTTTTTGCAAGCTCCGTGCCGGCAAGGCTTGAATCGGTCAGAGCGGCAAAGGACATTTTGCTGTAAACAGAGCGATCTTCGCTGTGTTTAACGGCAAAAATCTGAAATGAATTTGGAGCGTCTTCTCGGTTGGGCCAAACCTCGATCCATTCGTTTAATTCAAAGACCGAACGGATATTGTCGGCTGAGTAATCGCGGGCATTGACGGTCGCTCCCAGGCTGTCCGAAGCCAGGCCGGCTCTGTTGCCGATCAGTTTAAGCCCTTTAAGCCGGGGCGTTTCGCCGTCCTTGAGATTGATATAGTAAAGAGTTCCCGGAACCGTTGTCCGCTCCGCCGCCGAAGCGTTGTCGGTCCGCTTCTGCGCCGCCGGCTGTGCGGTTTGGAAGCCGCTGCCGCCGACAGAATTATCCTGTGCGAAAGAATTAAGAGTCAATATAATAAACGCCGCAAGGCACAGAGCCGGGAATTTTTTCATCGGTAAGACCGCCTTCAATATTTTTCAGCCCGTAATTTCGGCTGGAATTATACTATAATACATATGCGGGAAAAATCAATAGCGTCAGGATCTCGGACAAATGTATGTCAATTATTATTTTCGCTGTTAAAAGACGGAGAACGGGAATCCGACCTTAGGAATACCGCAGTGCAGGAAAAAGTCGGCCCTTTGGTTGAGCGCCGTCGGTAAGTCAAGGAAGTCAAGCAAAAACATGCTTTTAGCATAAGTTTAATTTAGCTCTATCTTTTGCGCGGCAGCGAGCGTCCGAGCTTCAGGTACGGCGAGCCGCGGAGCGGTAACGGCAAAGAAAACCGGCATAACGAAAACAGGTTTGAAATATTCTTTGCTGCGCTTACAATGGCAGGGGAAACACGCTCAAGCATAGTGCAGGCGAGCTATGGCGCTGTTTTCAGCGAAACATCGCCTTAACATAACGGCGCTGCCGCAGCCCGCTGCCGGGATCTGATGCTATAGAACTTGACGCAAATATACTGCATGGTATATATTTATAAAAGAGTAATGTGAGATTGTTTTGGAGGTGTTTCTGATGGCAACTGCAAAAGTATTTGTCAACGGGCGAAGTCAAGCAGTTCGTATCCCCAAGGAATACCGTTTTGATACGGATGAAGTTTTCATCAATAAGATCGGCAGCGCATTGATTTTAATTCCCAAAGAAGACCTGGCAGCTGAGTTTGAAAAGGGAGCGTCAATGCTCACCGATGATTTTTTAGCCGAGGGGCTGCCTGAAGCGCTTCCTTCGCATAGGGACGAACTGTAATGTACATGTTGGATACGAATGTCATTATAATGGCCGTGCGTCATCCGGAATGGCCTGTATGCGGCAGAGTAAAGGAACGTCTGGGCAAGGATTTATGCATTTCTTCCGTGACATACGGGGAATTGGTTTACGGTATCCGCAAAAGCTCCGCTCCTGAAAAGAACCGCGTCGCAATTACCCGGATCCTTCTCGGTATAAAGATTTTTAGCTTTGATCAGCAGGCGGCGGAGCATTTTGGAGATATTTTTGCGGAGCTTGAGAGGAAGCATATGCGTATCGGAGATCGCGATATGATGATTGCCGGTCACGCCCGTTCGCTCGGTTTTACGCTGGTAACGAACAATGTCCGTGAATTTGGGCGTGTAGAAGGCCTCTCTGTTGAAGATTGGAAATGAATACCATTTAGCATTATGATCTTTAACCGACGCCTCAGGATGACAGACAATACTGCCGCTCATAACGTCTTTATTTGTCATTCTGATCGCAGCGAAGAATCTGTACCGATGCTGCCGTCCCAACAATATTGTCTCCGGGAGGCCTCAAGTTTTGAACAGTAAATAGGAACACATCCGAGTTTTATGGCAGGCTGATTTGCTGACATTATTGTCATTCTCTTTTTCATGGAAAAGTGTAAAAAATCGGCTGAATTCTTCAGGAAAAGTGCATGGAAAAGTGTAAAATACAGCCTAATATTATCAGGATTTGTGCTATACTGTCTTTACAGGCGCGGTGGGAGGTTGACTGTGCTCCGGAGAAAGATTTACAGGCGAATCGAAGACTTTTATAAAGGCAGACCCGGCAAGGCGCTGATGATCGTCGGCACCCGTCAGGTCGGCAAATCTTATATTGTTGAAGAATTTTGCAAAAACCGTTATGAGAGCTTCATTAAGCTTGACTTTATAGAAAATTCAGATTATATTTCAATCTTTTCCGGGGCAAAGAGCGCGGCGGAGATCCTGCTGCGTCTGTCCGCTCTGTTCGGCGACAGGATGATTCCCGGCAAGACAATGATCTTCTTTGATGAGGTTCAGGAATTCCGCGAGCTGATCACGCAGATTAAATATCTGGTGCAGGACGGTTCCTATGACTATATTCTCAGCGGTTCTTTGTTGGGGACAGTATTTCGGGACATTGTCTCTGCGCCGGTCGGCTATGTGGACATTGTGCAGATGTATCCGCTGGACTTTGAGGAATTTGCGGCTGCCAACGGCGTGGGGAGCAGGGTAATTGAAACGCTGCACAGAGCGTTCGAGACAAAAATGCCGGTGGACCCCTATATCCATGAGCGGATGATGCAGCTTTTTGAGCTTTATCTGATTGTCGGCGGGATGCCTGCCGCAGTTTCTGCGTATCTGGAAACTAAAAATCTGCGCCGCGTCGCTGACGAACAGAACGCGATCCTCCGGCTGTACAAGAGAGATATTACCAGATACGATGAACAGGACCGGCTATATCTTAACGATATTTTTGATCTGATTCCCAGCGAGCTGAATTCTAAAAACAAGCGTTTCATTCTCAAAAGTCTGCATGAAAAGGCGCGTTTTGATAAGTATTATGACAGCTTTCTTTGGCTTAAAAACGCCGGCGCGGCTCTGCCGGTAAATGTTGCTGACGAGCCGAAAATCCCTCTGCTCCTTTCCAAATCGCAGAACCTGTTCAAACTCTTTGCCAATGACGTCGGTCTGCTGGCGGCTCAGTACGGCGGCGAAATTCAGCTCAGTATCCTGCAGCATAGGACGAGCGTTAATTTCGGCTCAATTTATGAAAATGCCGCCGCCGAGGAACTTACGGCTCACGGATTTACGCTCTATTACTACAACAGCAAAAAGTTCGGAGAACTTGACTTTTTAATTGAGCAGGAAGGCAAGGTTCTTCCCATTGAGATAAAATCCGGCAAGGACTATTACCGTCGCAGCGCTATGGACAATGTGCTCAATCATGAAGATTACGGCCTCGGCGAAGGTTTCGTATTCTGCGGAGGAAACGTTGAAGCGGTCGGCAGGATAACATATTATCCGATTTATATGCTCATGTTTCTTCAGAAAAAGGAGCTGCCGGAAGAAGTAATATATGAAAGCGACTTTTCCGATCTCGGCGATTAAAAGCGAGAACCGTTCTGAGCGGCGGCATTTGTACTGAAGGCCTGGCGGCGAAAGCGGCACGGACGTTTATGCGCAATTTATAGAGGCAGAAATCGCCTGCAGCGCAGTCTCGAAGTTTCTTGATGAAATTTAGTACAGTATTGCTGCCGAACATAACGCTGACAGGCGAATAAATCTGTTTACGGGAGGAATCCCTGTAAAAAAGGTGGATAGAACCGATATGAAAGAGCTGCCGATCGGAATACAGGATTTTGAAATGCTGCGCCGGGATAATCTGCTTTATGTGGATAAAACCGAGCGGCTTCTTGAGCTGGTTAAAAAGGGCCGCAGGTATTTTTTGTCGCGTCCGAGGCGTTTCGGAAAGTCGCTGACGCTGTCGACTTTAGAAGCGATGTTTGAGGGAAGGGCGGAGCTCTTTGCCGGATTGGCGGCTGAGGAATGGGTTAAGAAGCAGGCTGAAAAGCCCTTGCCTGTTTTAAGATTCGATATGTCGGCCAGAGAAGCGGGAACGGCAGCGGCTTTGCGCGATTCGCTGAAAATAATGACGGCCCGTTCGGCAAGGCATTTTGAAATTGAGCTTGTCGGCGATATGCTTAACGATATGCTCGCCGAGCTGCTTGAAGGATTATATAAGCGTTATGGCGGCGCCGTCGTTTTGATTGACGAATACGATAAGCCGATTTTGGATCATATTGCGGACGTTAATATGGCTAATTCTATGCGGGAGGTCCTGCGCTCCTTTTATACGGCCCTGAAGAGCTGCGATAAGTATTTAAGGTTTGTTTTCATTACGGGAATATCTAAATTCAGCAAGGTCGGCGTTTTCTCGGCGATGAACAATCTGCTCGACATATCGCTCACTGAACAGTACGGCGATTTGACGGGCTATACGCAGCGCGAGCTTGAAGCTTACTTTGAGGAATGGATTAGCTTTACAGCAGAAAAAAAGAAGCTGAGCCGTTCGGAAATTCTGGAAAATCTGAAAGAGTATTATGACGGATTCAGCTTTGACGGAGAGACGCGGCTTTATAATCCCTATTCAATATTGAGTTATTTTGCAACTGGGGACCTGAACAATTATTGGTATGAAAGCGGTTCGCCTTCTTTTATCGTGGAATGGATGAAAGCTCATCAGATTCAGGACCCGGAAGAATACCGGCATAAGGTTGTAAAAAATGATTTTATAAGCTCCCAGGAGATTGAGAATGCCGATCCCGCTTCCTTCCTTTTTCAAAGCGGTTATCTCACGATAGAAAAAAGACAGGGGCCGCTGCTGACTCTTGATTTTCCGAACCGAGAAGTTATCGATTCAATTTCAAGGCAGATAAAAGACAGAGGCTATGCCGCAGGGTACTGCAGGCAGGGCAGAAAGGTTGCAGCCGCCGTGTTGGTCGCCGATGCCGAAAAGCGGCAGGTTGTCGTTGACAGGGTTTAGGCGGAGCAGAGGCTGTGCCCGGAGCGGCCGGGCGGGGAGCGAGGAGGGTTGACCTGTGGAGTTTGACTGGGCGATAGGCAATCCGCCCTATCAGGAAGAGACGGAGCGCACCTCGGATACGCCTGTTTATAACCGCTTTATGGATTCTGCCTACGCCGTCAGCGCCAGGGCGGCGCTGATTCATCCGGCGCGCTTTCTGTTCGGCGCCGGAAAAACTCCCCGGTCCTGGAATGAAAAAATGCTCGCCGATGAGCATTTTACGGTACTGCATTATGAGGCCGAAAGCGGAAGCGTTTTTCCCGGCGCCGATATAAAGGGCGGTCTGGTTATTTCCTGCCGCGACGAGCGCAGAAGCTTCGGGCCCTTGAATATTTTTACGCCCGATCCGATCTTAAACTCCATAGCCGCCAAGGCCGCCGGGCTCTCGGAAGGATCGCTGGCCGATTGGGTCTTTGCTCCCGAAAGCTACGCCTTTACGCCTTTAATGCATGAGGAAAATCCGCGAATAAAAGGACTCCTGAGCCGGGGGCATGCTTTCGATCTCACCACCAACATTTTTGACAAGCTGTCGGGTCTGGTATTCTTTGAGGAAAGGCCGGAGGACGGCGGCAGCTATGTGCAGATTATGGGCCGGAAAAGCGGCCGTCGGCGCGGTATGTGGATCAGGAGAGAATATATCGCCGCTCACGCCAATTTAGACTTATATAAGGTGCTTTTCCCCAAATCGAGCGGCCGGGGCCGCTTCGGCGAGGCGCTTCCGCGTCCGTCTGCCGCCCCTCCCGGCATGGGCCATACTCAGACTTTTATAAGCCTGGGCGCTTTTCAGACGGAATATGAGGCCCGGGCCCTGGTTAAGTATCTGCTCGGCAAGTTTGCCAGAACCATGCTGGGCGTTCTCAAGGTCACTCAGGACAACAAAAAGGCGGTATGGCGCTGTGTGCCCCGCCAGAATTTCCGCCCTGATTCCGATATCTGCTGGGATCTTCCGACGGCGGAAATTGACAGGCAGCTCTATGCAAAGTATGGGCTGAGCGCGGAGGAGATCGCCTTTATCGAAGACCGCGTGAGGGCGATGGAATGAAACGATCATAGATTCTTCGCTGCACTCGGAATGACAGGATTTTCATGTTCTCCAGCGCCGTTTTAATTGTCATCCTGAGCCTCCGGCGAAGGATCTTTATTCTATAGATTCTTCGCTGCGCTCAGAATGACAGGATTTGCATGTTCTCCAGCGTCGATTAAATTGTCATCCTGAGCCTCCAGCGAAGGATCTTTATTCGATAGATTTTTCGCCGCGCTCGGAATGAGCAGCGGCTTATTTACGCCTTAATCAAATTCTCCAGGGTTTCATAGAGAATGTCCTGCTGGATGGGTTTGGTGAGGTGGGCGTTAAGTCCTGCCTGCATGCTGCGCTGTACGTCTTCGTCGAAGGCGTTGGCGGTTAAGGCGATTATCGGGACGGTTTCGGCGTCGTCCCGGCCGGAGGACCGAATGATATTGGAGGCCTCCAGACCGTCCATTTCCGGCATACGCATGTCCATGAGGATGGCGCTGTAATAGCCGGGCTCATGCTCGAGGAACTTATCGACGGCAATTTTGCCGTTGGCGGCGAGATCGGCTTCGACCCCGCGGGCCTGCAGGAGTACGGTCATTATTTCGGCGTTGATCTCGACGTCTTCGGCCAGAAGAACCCTGCGGCCATTCAGGTCGGCCTTGTCGGTATGTTTATTGGCGCTGACATCCTTCTTTTTAATGGCCGACTTGAATTCTTCAAGGACGGCGGCGGCAAAGAGAGGCTTGGAAATAAAGCTGTCTACGCCCGCTTCTATGGCCTTTTCGAGAATGTCGTCCCAGCGGTAGGCGGTCAGTATGATAATGGCGGAGTCGCCGCCGACGATTGAACGAATCTGACGGGTAGTTTCCAGACCGTCCATCCCCGGCATCTTCCAATCTACCAGGATTAAATTGTAAGGGGCCATGCGCGCCTGCCGCATTTTGACCATTTCGACGGCTTCCTGACCGGAGGCGGCAAGCTCGGAGGCAATTCCCGCTTTTTCCAGTATCAGCTTAGCATGCTCGCGGGCTACGGGATCGTCGTCTACGATCAGCACCGTCATATCGCCGGGGCGAATTTCGTCGTCTGCGCAGCCTGCTTTGCGGTCGGAGTCGCTCAGCGTAACCGTTACGGTAAAGACGGTGCCTTTGCCCTTGCTGCTTTTGACGCGGATTTCTCCGTTCATCATTTCCACAATATTTTTGGTGATGGCCATGCCCAGACCCGAGCTGCCGTATTTATTGGTGGCGGAAGCGTCTTCCTGGGAAAATGAGTCGAATAAACGGGGGATAAACTCCTCGCTCATGCCAATGCCGGTATCGGAAATTTTAAAGGTCAGCGTCGTCTTGCCTTTATAGCGGGCCGTGCGTTCCGCCTGAAGTTCAACCTTACCGCCTTTGGGAGTAAATTTTACGGCGTTGCCCAGAATATTGATCAGCACCTGGCGGAGCTTCATATTGTCGCCGATATAATAGTCGTCAATTTCGCCGTTGATGTGGCACTGGTAATCGAGCCCCTTGTCCTGACACTGGCCGCTGAAAATGGTATTAACGGCTTCAAGCAGCTTGGGGAAGGAGAATTCTTCGTTTTTCAGCGTCATGCGGCCCGATTCAATGCGGGACATATCCAGAATATCGTTAATTAAATTCAGCAGATGATTGGCCGACGTGCCGATCTTTTCCAGGTAATCCTTGGTTTTGTTCGGCGTGCCGGGATCGTTGAGGGCGATACTGTCCAGGCCGATGATGGCGTTCATGGGCGTGCGGATTTCGTGGCTCATATTGGAGAGGAAAGCAGTTTTAGCCTTATTGGCCTGCTCCGCAATAGTCAGGGCTTCGCTCAGAAGCTGACTCTGCTTTTCCAGCTGCGCCTGCAGGGCGATGCGCCGCTCCAGCTCCTCCTGCTTGCCCTTAGCTTCGGCCTGAGCAGTTTCCCGTTCCAGAAGCAAGGCAGAATTCTTTTTGGCCTGGACGGTAATAAAGAAGAACATGATTATCATGACTATGACCGTCAAAGTTGAGAGAAGTATGCTTTTGCGGAGGATAGCCTGGGAAATAAAGGCGATCTTTTCACTTATGACGCTTTCGCGAATCAGATAAGTGAGCATCCAGTTGGTCCCCTTCACCGGCACGTAGCTTAAAGTTTCGCGGATGCCGTTATAGGTGAAGGATACCTGGCCCCGACGGCCGCGCTGGAAGTCGCGCAGAAAACAGTCGTAGCTGTAGCCCTTATACATATCTGCGTTTTTCATGGCGATAAGAAGATTGTCTTCCTTGGAAAGGCCGCCGAGAATGGTATCGCTCAGTGCGATGCCTTCTTTAGTATAGATATTGCAGAAAGTAGCGTCATTTTTCTGCATCTCCATGGAAAAGTCGGCCAGCATGACGGCCATGTCGATTTCCATGAAGCAAACGCAGAGCTTCGTATCCTTAAATCCGATATCTGTCGGTATGGCGATAATGACTTTTTTATTTGCGCTTTTTAAGTTAAGAACCGATACTTCGGGCTTTTTAATAGTCTTATAGTCAAAGCTGTATTCATCAATATTATTGAACGTGCCCAGCGAAGTGTAGATGAGGCCGTTTGTGTCTACAAAAGCGAATTTCTCCAGTTTATAGAGCTGCTTGATGCGCCTCTGATAGGCCTGCAGGCTCGCAATGCTTTTGAGATCGCCGCTTTCCATCAGGCTGATGGACGTGTTTATGTTATTTATATTTCCCTGCAGATTGTTCTCTACTACCTGTTCGCGGCGTCCGGCCAGCTCGTCCAGATACAGCAGGCTGACCGTGTGAACGGCCTGTTCCGAAGATTTGTTGGCGTTCCGCCCCATCCAGACGGTTCCCAATATCAGTATGATCGCAATTATCAGACTTCCGATAACGGTAATTCTGGCCATATTATTATTTGTTTTGTTTTTATTCATTAAGCGGCGTCTCCCGAGCCAGCGCAAACTGCTTATTATGCTTCTGCTTCAAAGCGGTCTTTCTCCGACAGATTTAAGGAGCAGCTAAGGCTGCGCCCGCCTTGCCGGCAGTCTGCTTCGCCTGCATTCAGCGTATTTCTCTGCATTATATCAATAAACATTTTAAAGCCTTTGTCCTTTTAAGACAATAGTTCGGATTTTTTTCACACTGCTGCGGGAATAGCCGCGGGAGGCATACGGAGCCGCTGAGATCGTTTCTCTGTTAACCGGGCGGAGGAACCCGCCCCATTTAAATAAAAAAATACCGCATTGAAACGGCAGGAGGAGACGGCATAAAAGCGGCTATGAAGATGTTTTCTTTCTGTATAGGCAACCCTCCTTACCAGGACGATACAGCCAATGACGGCGACAGGCCCAGCCCGATTTACGATAAGTTTATGGAAACTGCCTACGCTGCGGCTGAGGCGGCTCTGCTGATAACGCCGGCGCGCTTTCTCTTCAGAGCCGGACAGACCTCCGGAGAATGGAATCGCCAAAGGCTGGAGGATGAGCATTTTAAGGTGGTATTTTATGAGCCGGACTCGGCTTGTGTCTTTCCTGGAACCGACATCAAAGGCGGAGTGGCCGTCACCTACAGAAATGAGGCTGCGCTGTATAAACCGGTAGGCGTCTTTACCGCTTTTGCGGAACTCAATTCCGTTCTGCGCAAAGTAAAACCGGCGGGTCCTTCGCAGAGCCTGGCCTCTTTAGTTTCTCCCCGAGGTCTGTACCGCTTTTCTCATAAGTTTTATGAGGATTTCCCCTACGCTTCCGAGAGAGTAGGCAAGGGCAGCGGCAATATGCTCGTTTCCAATATCTTTGCCGCTTTGCCGGAGGTTTTCAGCGAGAAGGCGCCGGAGGACGGAGCCGTCTATTTGAAAATAGCCGGGCGGCAAAACGGCAGGAGAATTTTTAAGTATATCCGCCGCGATTATGTAGCCGACAACGCCTATATAGACAAATACAAGGTTGTTCTCCCCGAGGCCAACGGGGCCGGCGCTTTCGGCGAGCCCCTGAGCGCTCCGGCGCTCTGCGCTCCTCTGACCGGCGCGGTCGACACCTTTATAAGTTTCGGTCCTTTCGACAGCCGGGAAGAGGCCGAGGCTCTGCTCAGATATCTGAAAAGTAAATTCGCCCGGGCCCTTTTGGGCGTCAACAAGGTTACTCAGCATAACCCCCGCTCGGTCTGGCGCGACGTCCCTCTTGAGGATTTCAGCGCCGGTTCCGATATAGACTGGAAAAAGCCGGTTTCTGAAATAGACAGGCAGCTCTGGGATAAGTACGGACTCAGCGGCGTGGAGATCGCTTTTATCGAAACGCATGTCCGGGAGATGAAGTGAAGACGTTTTGCCGCTTTGAAGCGGCAGCTTGTTTGGGTTAAGCTTATGCGCCCGAGGGGCTTAGGATGGCAAGCAAAGAGGGATCAGGATGACAGAGAGTGTGAGCCGAAATAAAGGCAATACGTTCCGAGGCTGCAGGACGACTACCACAGTGCGTTTCCTCATTGTCATTCTGAGCGCGGCGAAGAATCTATACTTGTTAATTTGAAAGATCCTTTACCCGAGGCGACTCAAGATGATATAACCGCTGTCATTGAGAGAACTATTTCATTCCGTATTTTATCAGTTCACGATGAAAAGCCGAGCGGCGGCGGTATTTGACATAATAGCTCTGCAATTCAGTCTGTTTAGCTTGCGGCTCTCCCCACGATACCTTAATTTCGCCTGCGGCGGCTATAAGGGCGGCGCATTCCTCATATTGCCTGCGCAGATTGTTTGACATAATGCCGTTTATGCGGCGCTCGATCAAGGATTCCAGCTTTGGCAATAAAGCTTTGCAGAAGTCTTCGGCGACCGGCTCTTGGAGTCTCCAGCGGCGGAAGATGTTCCAAAAGCATGGGACGTCAGATTTGTCGGCTGTCTGCAGCAGTCCCTCCGCGTATTTTTCAGCGCTGAAACTGAGCTTTGAAACGACAAGGCGGCAAATATAATTTAAGCCTGGCTCGAGAGTTTCTCCGTTGTACAGAAACATGAGAAACAGCAATAACACCGCGTCCTCCAAGAATAATGGCCAGCCTGAGTCCTTCTGCTCACGCATTATTTTGTTAAGCGCCAGGTTAAAATCTCTTTGGAAGAAGATTATGGCGCACTGATCAATTTTTTTAATTATGCTGTGATCTTGAGTTCCGCTGCAAAGCTGTTCGAATATTGCCGCGGTTTCGCTGCGGTATTTAGAAAAATCGCGGCTTTCAACGCATAAACGCAGATAGTTGGCTGTATCCGGAACAGAGCGAAACGCTTCCAGCCAGCAGCGCTCCGCCTCGTTAAAATCTACTGAACGCAGCGCGCTGCCTGCGGTCAGAAGAGCGATGTTTCTTCGCGTCTCTGAATTGCTTTTTATTTCTGTCAAAGCTTCCTGTCCCAGCGCAAGCATTTGCGCTGAAGTCAGACCGTCGGGATTTTCTCTCAGCAGACGTTCATATAAGTTGGGACGCTCATTTGCGTAGCGTTTTGCCGTTGAAAGCCGGAGCGCCTTATCTTCGCACATCAGTATAGCTTCTTCAAATAATTTGTTGGAAATGTTACAGTTTTCCGTTTTTGCTCCCAGAAACGAAATCCATTCTCTCAAAAAATCTGATAAATCCGGAAACGCTCGGGGAGAAGAACCTAATACCAGCTCAAATGTAATGACTTCTTCGCATATAGAGAAAAGTTTGAACAGCTCTTTGCAGCGCTCTTCGCCTTGCAGAGCGTGCCAGGCGATAATCAGCGCATCTGTATAAAATCGAATCATGGTATTCGGGACGTCGGCAAGGAGCTCATAATAGCCTAATTCATTTATTGAAAAATTACTGTCGCTGTATTCGCTGTAGTCGCCCTTTACGGTAACGGAAAGCTCGCTCAGCTTTTTTGCCAGCGGCCAGGCTTCCCGCCATTCTTCTTGGAGCAAGCAGCCGTGGAGCGTTTTCATAGCCTTCTGTACCAGTTCGGCGATGCCGTCGGGATCTTCAAAAGTAAATTCAAGTTCTTCTTCATAGTACCTGAATTCTTCATTCCATTCGCTGATCAGGAACAGAGAACCGTCATTAACGCGTTGAAGCTGCTGCAAAAGCTGTGAAATATTAAGTTCTGATTCTTTCTTTTTACGCCGCAGCGCCGACTTCATGGAATTAAGGCAGCGCTCTCTTGATTCTGGGGGCAGCGAACGGGCCAGTTGACGAATAAAGACGGAGAGCTGCTCCTTGTCCATCTTGTCGGCATACTCGTCCACTTTTTTAATAAAATCTGATAGGCTGACGTAGTTGTCCCGCATGATTCACCTTTTCCATTCACTAGCCTTGATGCGGCTGACAGTCGAATATTAACTGTGTCAGCCGCTTATTTTAGCATGAGTTTGCCGATATTCTGTATTATGCCTGCTTAACGGTTAAAAATGGCATAACAGCTGCCATTGAGAGCGAAAGCGAAGAATCTATACTTGTTAAAATGAAAGATCCTTCGCCCGTTGGACTCAGGATGACAAATGAGGTGGCTCAGGATAATTTACCCTCTGTCATTCTGAGCGCAGCGAAGAATCTGTATGCCAGCTCTTTTGGCAGGTTCGCAGGTATCGCCGCGCCGGCTGTCTGAAACGTACAGAATAATTGCTCTGCAGGCGAACAAAATGCGGCGCAGCTCTTGCGCGGGGGTTGCTAAAGCATTACAATAAGAGAAAGGGAAGGACGTCTGCCGATTTCCAAATGGCAGCTGCCTCTAAATATAAATCCCCTAAAGGGTCTTTATACTGCTATTTTGAGACATCCACAAGTTTGGGCCCGAGTGGGTGTCTCTTGGTTTTTACTTATATCGGACGAAGAACCGAATATAAGCGGAAGCGATGATTGATTCAACATACGGCGGATTGAAGCCGTCGGTTAAATTCCACAACAAAAAGAAAATGTAAAACAAATCTTCAGTCATGGCATCACCTCCCTTCTTCTTCGAAGGATCAATAAAGACCCGAAGGAGAAACCGAGAGGCAGGGACCACCGGAACAGGCAGATATCCTTCCCAGGAATTAAATAATAGCATAAATTAACGCTTAATTAAAGCGTTTAATTGTTGTATATGTGTAAAAAAATAGATAAGCGCGCTTTGCCTGAATGCCGTCAGTAATATTTGCTGCAGGCAGCTCAGCTTTTGTCATTCTGAGCGTGAGCGAAGAATCTATGCTTGTTAAAATGAAAGTTCCTTCGCCCGATGAGCCCAGGATGACAAATAAAGAGGGTTTGGGCTGACAAATGCAGCGGTCAACGATAACGTAACCGCTGTCATTCTGAGCGCAGCGAAGAATCTATGCTTGTTAAAATGAAAGTCCCTTCGCCCGATGGGCTCAGGATGACAAATAAAGAGAGCTTGGGCTGGCAAATGCAACGGTCAATGATAACGTAACCGCTGTCATTCTGAGCGCAGCGAAGAATCTATGCCTGTAAAATGAAAGTTCCTTCGCCCGAATGGCGGTTATGTTTGGATGGCGGTTTTGATGCGCAGTTATTTTGTCTGAACGTATTGACAAACATCGATATATAATCTATTATCCATATATCGATAAATTTAGATATGAGGAATAATATGATAGACAGTCATACTGCGGTCAAGATTTTCAGAGCCTTTGACGACGTCAACAGAATTCGCATTTTACAGCTTCTGCGGGATTCGGAGAAGTGCGCCTGCGTTCTTCTGGAAGATTTGCGGATCGGCCAGTCGACGCTGTCTCACCATATGAAGATACTTTGCGATGCAGGGATCGTTAAAGGGAGAAAAGACGGCAAATGGATGTATTATTCCGTATCTGAGGCCGGAGCGCAAAGGGCCGTGAAAGCGATTGCCGAGATAACCGGGTTATCTGCTCCGGAGGGAGATAAAAGGGAGACGAAAAAGGGAATGAGCGACAAAAAGCATGAAATATATGAAAGCGTAAAGCAATATTATTCCGACCTGACCTTAAATAAGGGCGGACAGCTGGCCTCGTCGGTATGCTGCTGTCCCGTCAGCGCATTGTCGGATCAGGTGAAGAAAATAGCAGCGGAGATTCCGGATGAAATCAATGAGCGCTATTACGGCTGCGGTTCGCCGATTCCGGACGGTCTGAGCGGCCGCACCGTGCTGGATCTGGGCTGCGGGACCGGCAGAGACGTTTATGTGGCTTCAAAGCTTGCGGGTCCCACCGGTGAAGTCATTGGCGTTGACATGAATGACGACCAGCTCGCCGTGGCCGAAAAATATAAGGATGAAATGGCGGATAAATGGGGATTTTCCAATGTCAGGTTCATTAAGGGCCGCATTGAGGACCTGGCTGCGGCCGGCATTAAAGACGGTTCTGTCGACGTGGTGATCTCCAACTGCGTGATCAATCTCTCGCCGGATAAAGAAAAAGTATTTTCAGAAATAAGGCGGGTGCTTAAAGAGGGCGGCATGCTCTATTTCAGCGATATCTTTGCAGACAAAAAGGTCCCGGAGGAAATCAATTCGCATCCGCTTCTGCTGGGCGAATGCCTGGGCGGAGCGATGTCGTACGGCGAGTTCAAAGAGGTCATGCGTAAAAACGGATGGGACGGCTATGAAGTGGTATCCTCGCGCCAAGCCTGTATCGGCAATGCGGAAATAGAAAGGCTTACGGAAGGCATTAAATACACTTCAGATACGGTTAAGGCTATAAAAATGTAAAGCGCGGACAAACGTCTGTTCCGCTTGCTTAAGGCGTCTAAGAAAATGGCCTCATCCCCTGAGCGAAGAATCTATGCCTGTTAAAATGAAAGATCCTTCGCCCGATGGGCTCAGGATGACAAATAAAGAGGGCTCTGGATAATAAATAAAGCGGGGCGTAGCGCCGGGCGCAGATACAGACCCGGCTGCGAACTGTGGGGGCGGCGCGGGTCTGTTAAGCCTATAAAAGGGGCAGGCTGAGGTTCTCGCTTTGCTTTACCCTGGGATCGATCTCGGGATGGAGGGCAAAGAGGCCGGCCAGAACGCGCAGACAGGCCAGATCCTGCTGGCGCTGCTTGTAGGCTTCGTGGGAGGCGGTGCCCTCAATGCTCTGCAGGTAGTTGTCTTTGTCGATAATCTGCACCTCCAGCGGGAAGAGCAGGCGAACTTCTTTTTCCGCGCCCGGGCCTTCCAGCTCCTGGAGCAGCCCCTCGAGGTCGGGGCCTAAATGGTATTTTTCCAGCTGCACGCGCATGCGCCTGGTCTTGAAGAAGCCGGGGTTCTCCAGCTTGACCAGCTGCTGGACCGTAAACTGCAGCGACTGATAATCCGAGCTGGAGGAGGGGTTGTATTGGGCGCGGTTGGCGGTCAGCTTACTGTCCTCTTCAGGGGGAATATCCTTGAGACGGGCGGCGGTTTTTTCCAGAAATTCTTTCTGGGCTTCTTCGTCGCCGACGGAAAAGCAGCGGAACATCTCCTTGAAGATGGGCTCGAATTTCTGCATATCGAGAAGGGTATTGCGGCTGCGTCCCGGGGTGAGGTTGGCAAAAGTTATGATATTGCGGCTGTAAAGGTAATATAAAGCTCTGATGACGTCCAGGCGGTTGTGGGTGACCAATTTGACGCCCAGGCGATCGTGAATCTTTTCAGCCACGTTTTTGGGCTTGTGGAGCAGCTTGAAGATCAGGCTGTCGCGGGTCTTTTCTTCCTTGTAAAAAATGCCGTAGAGAGGCACGGACAAAGGACCGGTCCCTAAAATAACCTGTCCGTCCTTTTCGACGATGTTGGTTTTGAAACGGCTGAGAATCTGCTGCTTAATCTGATAGAAGAACTCCACCCTCATAGTGTTGTCTATATGGTGGATGGTGTGCATGATCCGCAGAATCGCGCAGGCCCAGGCCTGCTGATCGCGGCTGCGCGGTCCAGAGGCCCAGACTAAGAGGTCGCGGAGATCGTTTAAGCGCTCTATCTCCGAGGGAATGGCCAGATACGAGGGACGGGCGCTGTGGCCGCGGCTGAAATAAGTCTTGATAAAGCGTACGGATTCGTTGAAGATATCTTCCAGGGTATTGCGATCCTGGGGATCGTTGAGATTGTAACCGTAGCTGAGCAGAAACCTGTGGGCTTCGGAGCGGTCGGCGATGGTCAGGGCCTGAATATCTATGGGCGAATTGCCTTCTATAATGAAGCGCAGAATGTCCCAGGAGAAATCCCGGCGGGTCTGCCAGCTGTTGGGATCGTGTTCGGGAGGCTGAAAGCTTTGAAAGTAATCCATGAGCGCAGTTTCCTTTAACTAAGACGGCGGTCAGCGGCGGGGATGCTTTTCGTCATATACTTCGCGCATATGAGCTCTGGACAGGTTGGTATAAATCTGAGTAGTGGCCAGGTTGGCGTGGCCCAAAAGTTCTTTGATGGTGACGACGTCGGCCCCGTTTTCCAGAAGATGGGTGGCAAAGGAATGGCGCAGGGTGTGGGGAGAGGCGTCCTTGAAAACTCCCGCTTCTTCCTTGACCTTATCGAACATGATCTCAATGCCGCGCCGGGAAAAGCGCTGCAGGAAGCGGTTTAAAAAGACCGCCGGGGACTTGGACTTGGGACGAACTTTAATGTATTCCTGAAGGGCCTCGCAGGCAGACTGATTCATAAAGGCTATGCGCTGCTTATTGCCCTTTCCCAGCAGACGCAGGCTGTAATCGTCAAAGTTGATATCGACGTTGTTTAAGGCGCTGAGTTCGGCCAGACGCATGCCGGTAGCATAAAAGAGCTCAATAACAGCGGCGTCGCGGTAATCCTTCCAGTCGCAGCTCTGCCGGGCCCGGTTGTGGACAAAAGTCAGCAGAATATCCATATCGGACTGGCTGAGAACTTTGGGCAGCGTAAAGCCTTTTTTGGCGTTGAGCACGGCGTTCATGGGCGAAGAGGCGATATGCTTTTCCTGCTCCAGAAAATGGAAGTAGCCTCTCAGAGCGGCGATCTTGCGGTTCAGACCTACGGCTGTATAGCCGTGTTCCAGTTTCAGAAAGGTGAGAAATTCGCGGACTGTGCGGTTATCGATCTTATCTAAGGTCAGGCCTTCGGCCAGCATGGGCTTGAAAAATTCAAAAAACAGCTCCAAATCGTCGCGGTATTCGATGATAGTGCGTTTGGCAAGGTTCTTTTCAACGGACAGAAACTGCAGATATTCGTCCACATACCAGCCGCGGCTTCTTTCAAATTCAGCCTGGCCGGGATTTTCCTGAGCGGGAGTTTGAGTTGAGCTGTCTTGATTCATGGCTTTTTCTTTCTTTGCAAAGCGGGGCCGCCGTGTGCGGCATAGACTTATATTTTAGACAAAAGGGCTCGGCAGGCCTTCTTTGCCGCTTTGAATAGTCTCCGCTGCTCAATGACATGTTTTTTTGTCATCCTGAGCCTTTGGCGAAGGAGCTTTATTTGATAGATTCTTCGCTGCGCTCAGAATGACATGTTTTGCGTTATCCTGAGCTTTTTGCGAAGGCGCTTGGAAACAGGGGAAATATTCTTCGCTGTCCTTGGAACGACTGCTGAGGACTGCGGAAGAGGCGTATCAGAAAAGCTCAATCTGACCGGGAGCCGGAACTGGCGCGCCGCCGTGTTCGCGTTCCTGGAGAATTTTTTTGACCGGGCCGAAGGAGCGGCGGTGCCAGGGACAGGGGCCGAAGCGCTGCAGGGCTTCGAGATGCTCGGCGGTTCCGTAGCCCTTGTTGGCAGCGAAGCCGTAATGCGGATAGTTCTTGTCTATTTCCAGCATAATTCGGTCGCGGCTGACTTTGGCCAGAATTGAAGCCGCCGCTATAGCGGGGACGCGGGCGTCGCCTTTGACGATCGCTTGCTGCGGCCGGGAAAGTCCGGGGATTAAGGCATTCCCGTCGATTAAGGCCAGTCTGACATTTTTTTGAGAAGCTATGGCTTCAACAGAGCGCTTCATGCCTTCCAGGGCCGCGCCGCGTATATTGAGGCTTTCGATCTCCGCCAGATTGAGCGTTTCGATATGCCAGGCGTCGGCTTTAGCTTTGATCCAGTCGAAAATAATTTCCCGGTCGTTTTCGGAAATCCGTTTAGAGTCGTTCAGACCGGGGATCCAGGGGCGTCCTTCCAGAATAACGGCCGCCGCCGCGACCGGACCGGCCAGCGGCCCGCGTCCGGCTTCGTCGCAGCCGGCGCAGCCTTCGCTGCAGAGGCTTTCCTGAAAACCGTACAGCTTCTGCAGGCGTTCGTGCTCGATTTTGAACCATTCCTCAGCCTCAGGCAGGAGGCGGAGACTCTCTTCGAAAGAAGCGGAGACAGGCAGATGTTTTAAAACGTAAGAGAGCGAGATCATGGCCTGTTATCTGCGCCGACGGCCGCCGTCGGAGCTGCGGGAAGCCAAGGAGGCCAGAGTTGTTCTCCGTTTTGCCGTTGGGGGAGGCGCTGTCTTTGAGGACGCAGAGGCTGAGGTTTGGCTGCCGGCCGCGGCGGCAGTTCGGCTGTCTGCGGGAGCGGCAGCTGCGGGAGGCGCTTCGGAAGCGTCGGGTGTTTTGGCTTCAGAGGCTGCCGGATCGGGAAGCGCCGGAGCCTTTTCCAGAGTGACTCTGCCGATTTCACCCTGGGCAAAGGCCTTGAGGACGAAGCGCGAGCCTCTGATTAAATCGGGCTCCTGTCCGTTCAGATAAAAGCCCTTTGAACGGCAGAATTCCGCCAGCAGTTCTTCGGCGGGAGCTGAGGCTGCCGTTTCTTTCCGGGCCTTTTTTAGGCTTTCGTCGAGCAGGCCGTCGGTTTTGCCTAAAATTAAAAGCTTCTGCAGCAGCTTAGCGCCCACCAGTTCCAGAGGAATGGCGTCGTGCTTGACGCAGCTGGCCGCCGCCAGAGCGGTGAGGATATTCTCGTTGTCTATGCGCGGATATAAAATGCCGGGAGAGTCGAGGATCTGCCAGCAGCCGGGAACGCCCACCCACTGATTGCCGCGGGTTACCCCGGGCCGGGCGCCGGTTTTGGCTCTCACCGAACCGGCCAGGCGGTTGAGCAGCGAAGACTTGCCCACGTTGGGAATTCCCGCCACGATTAAACGGGGATCGCGGGGACGCAGTCCCTTGGCCCGGCGCTTTTCCTGCACCTTTCTGCGGACCTGGGCAATAGCGCTTTCCAGAGGCCCTGCGCCCTTGCCGTTTACGGAGCGCATGGCCACGGCGGCCGTATTCTGAGCCTTGAACCAGGCGAGCCAGCGCTTGGTTTCCGCTTCGTCGGCCAGATCGCTCTTATTGAGGACGATAATCGTCTCCTTCTGGCGCTTTTTCAGCATTTCCTCCAGCTCCGGCTGACGCGAGGAGGCGGGGATGCGGGCGTCCATGACCAAAAGAACGATATCGGCCAGGTCCAGATGCTCATCGAGCTGGCGCATAGCCTTGCGCATGTGCCCGGGAAACCAGGAATAGCCCAGGGTCGGAGCCGAGCTGTTTTCTTCTTCCATATCTGCCGCCTTGAATTTGTCTGTAAAGTAAAAAAATAAGCGGTCCCGTTAAGCGACCGCTGCTGAAAAATTATCGCTATAAAAGTCCCCAGCGCGATATCGGCCAGAATATGACAAAGGCCTTGCCTACCACGTTTTCCAGGGGCAGAGGTCCCCAATAGCGGGAATCGTCGGAATTGTTGCGGTTGTCGCCCATGACGAAGATGCAGCCTTCCGGCACTCTGTAGGCCGGGAAATCGCTTTCTATCGGTTCTTTTTTGTGCGGATCGTCAACCTTGAGTCCGTTGATGTAGAGACTGCCTTCGCTGACCTCAACAATGTCATGCTCGACGGCTACGACGCGTTTAATGAAGAAGTTTTTGGAAACGTTTTCCGGGGGGCGGAAGACGATGACCTCTCCGCGCGAGGGCTTGGCGAAATTGTAGCTGAAGCGGTCCACCAGCAGATAGTCCTTGACCAGAAGAGTGGGAACCATGGATTGAGAGGGTATATAGAAGCTGCGGGCCACGAAAGTTATCAGCAGTATGGCTACAATACCTGCGGCGATAAAGGAATCGAGGTATTCCTTGCTGAGATTGTACCATTGAAACGACAGTCTGCCGTGGCAGCAGTTGACCCCAATGCGCAGCAGCACCAGAAAATAAAGTATATATATCAAATAGGCTTCTTCCAAAGCGTTTTCCCTCAATTTTGCGCTTAAACTAAAGCGCCCCTACAGCTGAAGGCAGCAATAGGGGCAACCTGTATGCGAGGCTGCATAACATCAACAGCATTTTGGCGCCTGACGCTTTATATAGCCTCAGCAATCCTATTTGTTGACTCTCTTTTCCTTTACGCGGGCCTTCTTGCCGACGAGGTCGCGCAGATAGAACAGACGGGCGCGGCGGACCGCACCGTGACGGAGTACTTCAACTTTGGCTAAGCGGGGGCTGTGAACCAGAATGGTTCTCTCTACGCCGACGCCGCCGGAAATTTTGCGAAGAGTGAAGGATTCTTTAATTCCGGAGTTGCCTCTCTTGATGCAGACACCCTCGAAAGCCTGAGCGCGCTCTTTGCCGCCTTCAATAACCTTTAACCAAGCTTTTACGGTGTCGCCGGGGCCGAAGGCGGGGAACTCTTTTTTTAACTGATCACTCTCAATACTTTTGATAAGATCCATGACGGATATCCTTCTCTTAAACGAATCTTTAACTGTGCCACTGGGGATGGTTTAACTTTAAAGTTCCCTGTTGGCCGTAAGTCTGCTCAAATAAACCATTCAAACAGAACGGTAACTATTTTAGCAAACTCCCCTCATAAAAGCAAGGCTTGATTCAATTTAGGAGAGGAATTTAAATATTTTGTCTTTGACGGTCTGTTCGCTGTCTGCACATCCGTCCCGCTCAGCAAAGCACAAAACCTGCGTCCGCCGCAGACCCCATCTTAGCGCAGCGAAAAATCTGCCGCTCTGTTTCATAGAAAGAGCCTTCGCTTTTGGCTCAGGATGACAATTTTGAGGCTCAGGATGACGGCTCGGCGGCTCGGGACGCTATGCCTGGCCGGGGCGGCGGAGGTCAAGATGAAATGAAAGGCCTGCCGGCGCCTTTGACGTCTCCTCAGGAAAGGCTGAAGCCTTCTTCCTTTAAAAGCTTCTTATCCTCTTGGCTTAAAGGATAACTCGCCAGCAGATCGGGCCTTTTGCGGGCGGTGGCCAGGAGGGCCTGCCGACGCCGCCAGAGAGCGATCTTTTTGTGATCTCCGGAAAGCAGAACCGGAGGAACCGCCATTTCCTCAAAGACCTCGGGACGGGTGTAGTGGGGATGGTCTAAAATTCCGCTGGAAAAGGATTCCTCGGCTGCCGACTGAGCGTCTATAGCGCCGGGAATTAGTCTGACGACGGCGTCGGCCACGATCATGGAGGCCAGTTCGCCGCCGGAAAGCACGAAGTCGCCGACGGAAATTTCTTCATGGACGTATTTTTGCAGAATACGCTCGTCAATGCCCTCGTAGTGGCCGCAGATCATGGTCAGATGGGGCAGGGCGGCCAGCTCTTCGGCTTTTTTCTGAGTGAAGGTCTGTCCCTGGGGAGACAAAAAGATTACATGAGCCGGCTTTTCAGGGTCGCTGTCGGCGTATTTTATGGCCCGGCTCAGCGGCTCGGGCTGCATGACCATGCCGCAGCCGCCTCCGTAGGGTACGTCGTCGGTCTGATAGTGGCGGCCCGTTCCGTAAGAGCGCAGATCGATCAGACGCAGTTCCAGCAGTCCCTTCTTCTGGGCCTGGGCGGGGATGCTGGTAAAGAGAGGCGCGAACATCTCCGGAAAGAGAGTGATGATATCTATCTGCAAGGCTCAGCCCTCTTCTTCGGGCAGATCGACGGCAATATAGCCCTCTTTCAGGTTTATCTCTTTGACAAACATCTCGTGAGCGGGCACGGTCAGCTCCCTGCCGTTTTCATTTTTAATTATGTACTGATCGCAGCCGGGGAAGGGCATGATCTCTCTCAGGGTTCCCAACACTTCTCCGCGGGCGTTTTTTACCGGCAGGCCGATGAGCTGGAAATGCCAGTATTCGCCGTCTTCAAGCGGCATGAGCTCGCTTTCGGGAATACATACCTTCCAGTTTCGGTAGGGGGCCGCCGCTTCGGGCGAGTCGATGCCCTCTAGCTTGAGCAGGACGCCGCCTTTATGGAAGCGGGCGCTCTGCAGCCGGAATTTTTGGGTCTGCTTTAAGGGCGATACCAGCCAGACCTCCTCGGTTTTTTTGAAGCGCTCCGGAAAATCGGTGGTTATATGGGCCCTGATTTCGCCGCGCACTCCGAAGGAGGTGGCGACGACGGCGATAGCAATTAAATCCTCAGTGTTTTTATCCATATCTTTCAGCGGGGGCTTTTCAGCCTTAAATATCGGTTGGGGCGGCGTTATGCTGCGAAGCGGCGGCAGCCTATAAAAAAAACCGGCGCTTTTTTTAAAAGTACCGGTTTATATAAAAATCAGATTATTTCCACCATAACCCGTTTGCCTTCACGAAGACCGGCTGCTTTGACAAGCGTTCGTATCGCTTGGGCTGTCTTACCCTGACGGCCTATCACTTTGCCCATATCCTCCGGGGCAACTTGCAGTTCGAGAATGATAGAGCGTTCGCCCTCTAATTCTCTTACTTTAACCTGGTCAGGATGATCCACGAGCTGGCGGGCCAGAAATTCCAGCAAGCCTTTCATGGGCGGCTCTCCTTAACTCAAATTCGGATACAGCGATGAACCGGAAGAGGGCGGATTAAGCCTCTTTTTCTTCGTTTTCGGCCTTGGCTTCAGCCTTGGCGGGAACGGCGGGATACTCGTAATCCTTGCCGTAGAACTTCTTATATAAGCCCTTGCTGACAAAAAGATTGAGGACGGATTCGGTGGGCTGAGCGCCTTTGCTGAGCCAATCCATTACTCTATCTTCCTTCATGACTACGGTAGCGGGCTCGGTGCGGGGATTGTAGTGACCGAGAATTTCGATGAAACGACCGTCGCGGGGAGATCTGGCGTCAGCGGCTACGATGCGGTAGCTGGCCTGCTTTTTGCGTCCTACTCTGCGAAGTCTAATGCGAACCATTGATGTGGCGCCTCCTGTGGTACTTTTCTGCTATTTGCAATTTATACGAGAATTATGTTATGCAAAGCATACGTATAAAATGTATGGCTTTTGCGCAAGACACTTAAATATTGGGAGAGCAATGAACGGATCTCATCCTTATAAAGTATCCAACTGAATTATTAGCATACCATAGATTAGATTCAAAGACAAGATAAAAAATCAGAAAATAAAATTTTTCTTTTGAACCGCTTTGCCGAAAAGCGACCCGCCGCCGTTCAAATTGCGGCTTCAGAGTTGCTGCTGTGAACTTAATTCTGTCATTCTAAGTGAAGGATAACAGCTCGGAGGCTCGGGATGACATAGAATTTGTCATTCTGAGCGCAGCGAAGAATCTGTATTCTGAAGCTGTAAAGATCCTTTGCCCTTTGACTAAGGATGACAGAGCTGACGCTCAGGATGAAAGCGTTGGGCCGCTCGGGATGACAGCGTCAGCCGCTCAGGCTTTCGTCTTTGGCTCCCGGCGGAGCCAAAGACTTGCCGAACCGAACGTTTCGGAGCGCCGTTCGGCTCAGAACGGGAACTTGAAGGGCAGCTTGAAGGGCAGCTTGTTGGGGAGCATGCGCCGTCCGTGCTTGGTCTTGGTCATGGTTCCCAAGCCCTTCATGAACTTGCGGAGCTCGCCGTACTGCTTCATCAGGGCGTTGACCTCGGAAACCTCGCTGCCCGAGCCTTTGGCGATGCGGCGGCGGCGCGAAGCGTTCAGAATATCGGGGTTGCGCCTCTCCTCCTTGGTCATGGACATGATGATTGATTCAATGTGTTTGACCTGGGCGTCGCCGACCGGCATTTCCTTCATGAGATTGCCTAAGTTGCCGGGGAGCATCTTCAGAATTTCCTGCAGAGGACCCAGACGTCTGATCTGCTGAATCTGATCCAAAAGGTCGTTTAAGTCGAATTTGTTTTGCTGGATCTTCTCCTGCAGCTCGGCGGCCTTTTCCTCGTCGATGTTCTGCTCTGCCTTTTCGATTAAGCTCAGGACGTCGCCCATGCCTAAAATGCGTCCGGCCATGCGGTCGGGATGGAAGGGCTCGAAACCGGTAATCTTTTCGCTGACGCCCACGAACTTCAGGGGAGCGCCGGTCGCTTTGCGCACCGAAAGAGCGGAACCGCCTCGGGCGTCGCCGTCGAGCTTGGTCATGATGACGCCGGTAATGCCTACGGCTTCGTTGAAGTCTCTGGCTACGTTGACGGCGTCCTGGCCGGTCATGGCGTCGACCACCAGCAGGATCTCCTCGGGCTGGAGAGCTTCGCGCTGCTTTTTAAGCTCTTCCATGAGCTCGCTGTCTATATTCAGGCGTCCGGCTGTATCGACGATAAGTACGTCTTTGCCGGTATTTTTAGCTTCTTCGGCGGCTTTGGCGCTGAGCTCGACCGGGTCCTGGCAGCCTTCGATTTTAAAGACGGGCACGCCTATCTGCTTGGCTAAAATTTCCAGCTGCTGCACGGCGGCGGGGCGGTATACGTCGGTGGCCGCCAAGAGGGGCTGATGGCCGCTGCTCTTTACGTAGTTGGCCAGTTTGACCGCGCTGGTAGTTTTGCCGGCGCCGTTGAGACCGCAGACCAGAAAGACGGTGGGCGATTTCGCAGAGTACTTTAAACCTGCGGTTTCGCCGCCCATGAGTTCGACAAGAGCGTCGTGGACGTGCTTGATGACCTGCTGACCGGGGGTCATGCTTTTGAAAAGCTCTTCGCCGACGGTGCGCTCGCGTATGTCTTTAATAAATTCTTTGACTACCTGCAGGCTTACATCTGCTTCCAGAAGGGCTCTGCGCACCTCGCGCAAAGCTTCGTTTACATCCTCTTCGGTTAATTTGCCGCGGCTGCTGAGCTTCTTGAAAACCGCGTTCAATCGTTCTGATAATGACTCAAACATTATAAAGCCTGCCTAATAGTAATTTAAATTTAAACTTTCGAATTTATCTGCCGGAGCAGCCGCTGAAACTCGCATGTCTTTTGTGTATGCAAAAGAACGCGGTCTGCGCATGAGCAGGAGAGTCCTGTTCTGCGGCGCTGCGGGTCAGTATCTTTCCGGCGGAATGCCGCTGAGGCGGATCTCGCTTTTTTTGCTTTGCTATAATAGCAGTAAACTGGCTTTATATCAAGTTTCAGCTTCCGCAACTTTTGGCATTTTTTTATACATTGAGCGGATTGCGGCGCTCTCACGCAGAGTTTTTCGGCGCGGACGGCAGGCGGCGGGACCGGCGGCCTCGCCGCGGCATATCGCCGTAACGGCGCGAAAGTTTGCTTCTGGCCGAGGCAGGAAAAAGCGGTTTTACATATAATTGAAAGCGGAATTTTTAAGAGTGTTAGTAGCGGCTGTTTTTTTTGCCGTTTTGGAGGTCGGAAAAATGCCTTTGTAAGGTCGGGGGTATTATTTTTTTTGCCGCGCCGGAGCAGTTCGGCGGTTCGGGGGGACTGCAGCAGAATCTGCAGCTTCGGCAGTGTGTTTTTCCGCTTCAAAAGCTTTATTTTTTTTTGGAATTTTAAGTATTATATGTATAAAGAGATATTGATTTCTATAGACGAACGCGAAGGCCGGGCCATTGTTCTTGAGGACGGCCGGGCGGTTGAAATACTGATAGCCCGCGAGGAGCGTCAGGTAGGCAGCATCTTCAAGGGCAGAGTGGCGGACGTGCTTCCGGGCATGAACGCGGCCTTTGTCGATATCGGCCTGGAGCGCAACGCTTTTTTATGCGCCAACGACGCTATCGCCGGAATGCCTGAGGGCGACCATTTCACTAAGCCGGCCATAGCCGATATCGTTAAGGTTAACCAGGAGACTCTGGTGCAGGTTCTCAAAGAGGCTATCGACGCCAAGGGAGCGCGGATAACTTCTTATATCACGCTGCCGGGCCGTTATCTGGTGCTTCTGCCTTCGGCTCAGTATGTGGGCGTTTCCCGCCGCATACCCGAGGACGGCGAGCGCGAGCGTCTGCGCCGCATCGCCGACGGTCTGCGCCCGGAAGGCATGGGCATTATCGTGCGCACCGCCGCCGAAGGCCATGACGAGGACGAGCTTAAGAGAGATCTGGAGTATCTGCTCAAGGTCTGGCACAAGGTCCAGGAAAAGGCCGAAAAATGCCATGCGCCTTATCTGGTTTATCAGGAGCTGGATTTAGTCGACAAGATTCTGCGCGATATCTTTACCGAAGAGGTAGACCGTCTGGTCATCGACAACCGCGCCGAGTATCAGAACATTTACGACCGCCTGGAGCATACCGCTCCCTCTCTGCTGAGCAAGATTCATCTTTACACGGACGCCCGCCCTCTGTTCGATATGTACGGAGTTGAGCAGGAGATCGACAACGCTTTGAGCCGCCGGGTCTGGCTGGCTTCCGGAGGCTATCTGATCATCGACCGGACCGAGGCTCTGTGGGTACTTGATATCAATACCGGCAAATTTACCGGCCGCCACAGCCTGGCAGAGACGATTTTAAAGACCAACCTGGAAGCCTGCAAGGAGATTTGCCGACAGCTCCGCCTGCGCGATATGGCCGGAATCATTATTGTCGATTTTATCGACATGGATTCTTCCGACGACCAGCGCAAGGTCCTGGAGGTGCTGGGAGAGGAACTGAAAAAGGATCGCACCCGCACCAACCTGGTCAGCATGACCGAGCTCGGTTTGGTGCAGATCACCCGCAAGCGCGAGGGCAAGGACCTGGACGGAATAATGCGCGACGTTTGTCCTATCTGCCATGGGCGCGGCAAGGTGCTCTCGCCTAAATCGGTGGCTCTGCGGGCCCGCCGCAATGTGCTCCGGGAGATGACTTCCTGCAGGCGGGAAGCGGCTATAGTAACTCTCTCTCCCGAAGCGGCCTATCAGTTTATCGGCAAAAAGAGCGAGGAAGTTAAGCTGATCGCCGAAGAGACCCAGGCTACCATCAGAGTTGTGCCCTCGGACAGCATCCATCCGGAGCGTTTCAGCGTCATCTGCGGCGAGAGCGCCATTCTGCGCAACAAGCCTCTGCTTTCCAACGGACAGCAGGCCAGAACGGTTATTTTGGAAAACAACGGCGGGCGCGAGGGTTCGGCTCTGGCCATTATCAGCGGAAACCTGGTTGAGGTGAGCTCCGCCGCCGAGCGCATCGGCAAGGAGGTCGTCGTCCGCATCGTCGAAGCCGGTCCCTATATCAGCAGAGGAGAGCTGGTGCGTTAAGCCGGGACAGGCGAGGCAAAAGAAGGCAGGAAGGCTTTTATGGCGAAAGACTTCCGAAATATCGTAATTTCAGACGCCGGAGCGTATTGAATTCGGCGCTTCAGGGAGTGAACATGGCCGCAGATATAAGTTGCAGAAGGATACTTTTATGGTCTGTATCGGCTTTACTATGTCTTAATGCCTCCGCCTGTTCCAGCGTCGATTTTACCGAGCAGTCAAGCGGCGCCGACGAAGGCGTCTATGCCGAAGCTCCCAGCATAAAAAATCACCCTATAGAGCTGACCAAGAGCTTTTTAAATAACATCCGCAACGGCAAGTATAAGGAAGCTTACGGCCTTCTGAGCGTCGACGCCAAAATCAATTTGAATTATCAGCGCTTTGAAAAGGAACTGACGCGCTATATGTCTTCGGCTTCCACCAAGAGCGTTTACGTTACCAGAGTGGCTGTCAACGAGCAGATAACCGGCAATACGGCTATTGTAACGCTGGAGGATTCCAAATATCCCACCGCCGCCTTGTGGACCTGGGAGTTTGAAAAGACTCAGGCAGGCTGGAGGATCCGTTCCTTGGATCTGCCTCCGCTTTGCCAGTATAGGGCTAAGAAGGATTACACTTCCAACAATCAGCCTAATCGCAGGAGAAGACATCGCCGCAGGCGTTAGTTTCCCGCCGTTTGTTTCGGTCCGCTTATTCATGCGCAGCCATGAAAGCGGACCTTTTATTTTGCCCTCCCGTCCCCGGGCGAAGGCCCTTTGCATGGGAGCGGGCGCAGGATCTGCCGACGTCCGGAGTTGCTGCGGCAATAACGCCGTCCTGAGTCTTCGGCGAAGAGGCTGTGCTTTTTACAATAAAGATCCTTCGACAGGCCCGGGGCGACACTAATAGCTTGTCATTGAGAGCGCAGCGAAAAATCTTTCAAGCATGTTCTGCGTGTTTTCGTTATGTCGGTTTTCTTTTTCGCAGCCGCTCCGCGCGAAGCTGTACTCGAATCTCCGCGTACGCGTCAAAGAAATCTTTATTAAGCATGTATGCTGAAAGCCTGTATTTGTTTAACTTGCCGACAGTACGGACAGACCTAGGCTTTTTCGCTTTCGGCTTCCTTGGAAACAGCGGCCGGCTGTTCTGCGGCGGAGGCAGCGGGAGCGGCCGCGGCGGCAGCGGCGCTTTCGCTTAATGTTGGGACGGAAGCGGGAGCGGCCGGAGGCGGAGGGGCGGCTTCGCTTTTTACGGCGCTGTCAGAGGCTTTGCCGCTCTCCAGAGTGGAGGCGCTGTTGTAGGCTTTTTTAAGAGAGCCCAGGGCCTCGCCTAAAGAACGTCCTATTTCCGGCAGTTTTTTGGGGCCGAAGATCAGCAGAGCCGCTATGCCTAATAAAAAAAGTTCTCCGGGACCTAAATTGAAGGGCATGTCATTTTCCTCCGGGGCGGCGCTGAATTACTTTAATCTGACTCTGTCCAGAGCGGACAGAGCGGAAGCTGTTAAGGTTTGGGCTCTTTCCGTCTGAGAGAGCGTTCCGGAGGCAAAATCCGAATCCCGGCCTTCGTCATGAAGTTCCTGAAGCGTCTCATTGAGGCTTTCCAGGACTTCCAGGGCCTCTGAAAGATAGGATTGGGCCGATTGCAGCTGAGCGGCTAAAGCGTGATTTTTCAAGACCTTATTCCTTTAAGTAGGAAATTTGTTAATCTAATTGAAAGACAAATACAGGTATTTCTTTGTTTGTAAGGATTTCCTGCTTTTTATGGCGCGGGTACTTCTTCATGGCCGCTTCTCCGCTGTCCTGAGCCCTGCTCTTCTGAGTTTTTTAATGCTGGTATTTTAATCTATGGCTGATTCTTTAGCTGTTGGCGATCTAGTCAACTTAACTATTCACGATTTTGCGGTCGGCGGCGAGGCCGTCGGCAGAGTAGGGAATTTTGTCCTGTTTGTTCCCGGCGGCGCTCCCGGCGACGAAGTGGAAGTCCAGATTACCGAGATGAAAAAGAACTACGGCAGGGCCCGCATCGTCAGGGGCGTCAAGCCCTCAGCCCGCCGTACCCGTCCTAAATGCAGCGTCTACAACAAATGCGGCGGCTGTCATCTGCAGCATATAGATTACGATTCTCAGCTCCAGTTTAAAACCAAGATGGTGGAGGACGCTCTCCAGCGCATCGCCGGTCTGGATTCGGTGAAGGTCAGTCCCTGCCGGCGCATGAAGAATCCCTGGAACTACCGCTCTAAGGTTCAGATGGTAGTAGCGGCCAAGCTTTATCTGCGCCGCACTTTGGATGCTGTGGGAGTAGAAGGGGAGACCCGTCAGCTGGTTCATCCCTACGCAGGCTACTATGCTCAGGGCACTCATTCGGTCGTCAAGGTGGAAAACTGCGCTATCCAGAGCCATCCCAACAATGCCGTCATTGCCGCGGCCCGCGACGCCCTGGAGCGTCTGCAGTGGCCCATTTACAACCCTGAGGACGGTACCGGCGCAATCCGCTATCTGGTAGCCCGTTCCGCCATGCGCACCGGCGAGACGCTTCTGGTCATAGTCTCTTCTCAGCCGCGCCTTCCCCAGGTGCGTGAATTTGTCGATTTGGTGCGCAAGCGCGTGCCTTCGCTGTGCGGCGTGGTCCTTAACCTCAATCCTCACCGCACCAACGTCATTCTGAGCTCGCGCAACTCTCTGCTTTGGGGCAAAGATCATATCATTGAAGAAGTGGCCGATCTCAAGTTCAATATTTCCGCCAACTCCTTCTTCCAGGTCAATATTGAAGGCCTGGAGGCCATTTATTCCTGTCTGGACGAATTCCTGAAGCCCGGCCCCCGCGACGTGGTGCTCGACGCCTACTGCGGAGTAGGTTCGCTGGCTCTCTACATGGCCAAGAAGGTCAAAAGGGTAGTCGGCATTGACGAGTGTCAGCCCGCTATTGAAGACGCGGTGGTCAATTCCGATCTCAACCGCCTGGCCAATACCAGCTTTATTGACGGCACCGTGGAAAAGGTCCTTCCCAATTTGGGCGGACGCGGCTCTCTCTTCTCCCGAAGCCGCGGCTTTGACAGCGCCATTCTCGATCCGCCCCGCAAAGGCTGTGATTCAGTTGTTTTAGATACAATCGCCCGCATGCGCATACCCAAGGTGGTTTACGTCTCCTGCAACCCTTCGACTCTGGCCCGCGATTTAGGCATCATGTCCGAAAAAGGCTATAAGGTTCTGAAGGTACAGCCTATCGATATGTTCCCCCAGACCTATCATGTCGAGACCGTAGTATTGATGTCAAGGGTCGACGGCAAATAGCCGCGAAAGCCCTTGATTTCAGGTACTTTTCGGCTCCCGATAGTTTCGAGCGGGTGGAGCGGGTAATAGTCTGCGGTAACTTATCCAAGGGTAAATCAGC
>JAFTAM010000062.1 GCA_017458675.1 bacterium | reverse complement strand
TCAGAGTTAAGACCCTGCGGGCGTATTTAAGATAATCCAGTATGTCTGTGAAAAAGCGCATGAATTCTCGGTCGGCGCAGGCGGTGGGCTCGTCGAAGATCAGGCAGGGCGTATGCATGGCCAGGATCGAGGCTATGGCCAGCCTGCAGAGCCGGGAGGCGCAGAGATCGTAAGGATGAGAGTCCAGACTGTTCCGGAGCCCGGTCAGTTCCGCCGCCTCCGCGACGCGCTTTTCGATCTGTTCGGGCGGCAGACCCAGGCAGCGCGGGCCCAGGGCGATTTCCTCCCTGACTGAAGCGGAGAAGATCTGCAGCCTGGGATCGGCAAAGACGAAGCCGATTTGGGAAGCCCGCTGCCTGCCGGTCAGTTCCTGGATATTTCTGCCGCTGATGAGAATGGTTCCATGATCGGCGCGGGTGAGGCCGGCAATGATTCTGGCCAGGGTAGTTTTTCCCGAGCCGTTGGGACCGCAGATAAAGATGCGCTCGGGGCTCTGCAGCTCCAGGCTCAAATCTCTGACGGCGCAGAGAGAGAAGGGTCTCTGTCCGCCGATATTGCTGAGTTTCAGAGTAAAAGGAGCTTCAGAGGAAGACTGAGCCTCCGTCGGCTCGGCCTCAACCGCCTCTGCGCCGGATATTTTCCGGTCGGAGACGAGGCCGGGGAGGCTGTCAATGAAGGCCGCTTCATCGGCGGGCGGCAGTTTGTCTGTGTCTTCAGAGGCTAGCCGCCGCCATGTCTCCAGCCAGAGAGGCGGCTGAGGGGACTGCTTTTGAGCGGTCAATAGCTTTAGGGCCTGAGCCGAGGCCGGACCGTCATAGATGAGCTGACCGTCGAGAATAAAGGTCCAGCTGGGAAGCTGGAGAGCTTCTTCCAGTTTAGCGCTGGCCCAGACTACGGTATGAGAAGCGGCGTAGTCCTTAATCAAGCGGATCAGTTCCTGTCTGCCCAAGGGATCTAAAGCGGCGGCAGGTTCGTCCAGAAGCAGAATCTTCGGTTCCATGGCCATAACGGAGGCTATGGCCAGGCGCTGCTGCTGTCCTCCGGAAAGTTCTTCGGGATGCTGTTTGAGAAGATGCTCGATCTTCATGGCTCGGGCGTATTTTTGGACTCGGGCCGCAATTTCTTCGGGCGGCAGACCCAGATTTTCCGGCCCCCAGGCGATTTCTTCGGCTGCGGTGGCGCAGATGCCGGTCAGCTGGCTCTGCGGCTGGGCAAAGACGACGCCGACCTCCGAGGAGCGCCTCAAGGTATCGAACGCGGCCGGGTCATAGCCGTTTACGCTTGCCGAGCCCAGCCTCTCTCCTTTGAACATGCCGGGAGCGAAGCCCGATATGACGCGCAGAAGCGTGCTTTTGCCGCTGCCCGAGGGGCCTGCCAGAGCCGTTAGCCGATTGGTGGCCCAGCTCAGGCTGATATTCTGCAGAACCGGCTCAGTTCTGCCGGAATAGCGGAAGCTTAGATTTTTCAGTTCTATCATAGTCTGTCAATTGCTGTTTGCAGAGTGGGAAGGGCCAGAAGAATCAGCCAGATTAAAACAAGTAAGAAGACCGTAATTTTATCCTGCCGGGAAGCAGGCGGACCGCTCGGCACGCCTGTCCGGGAACGAATCCCGAAGCCTCTGGCCTCCAGGGCCATGGCTCTCTGCTGCGATTCCCAGACGACGCTTAATATTAAGGGCGTGACTATGGAAAGCCAGATTTTGAGCTGCTGAAATTTGCTGCTGCTCCAGGGCAGGGCTCTGGTCAGGCGGGCTTCTAAAATCTGTCTGGTCTTCTTGGTAAGCTTCGGGAGCAGATAAAGAGTGGCTGAGACCGTATGGGCAAAGCGCGGTGGGACGCCCTTGCGCTCCAGATCTTTCATGATCTGCTGAGGGGTGGTTGTCATGAGCAGCAGAATTAAGGCCTCGAAGACCAGCGCTATTTTAAGCGAGACCGAGGCTGCCTGCCAGGCGGCCTGCTCCGACCAGGGCAGAGAAAATCCCTGCCAGATTTCCAGCGCAGAGTCGGGAGATGACAGAAAGCCGTTGATGCAGATCATGGAAACGCAGAGAGGCAGAACGGCGCAGACGGTGATTTTGGCAAAGGGAACGGCTATTTTGCCGAAAATGGCCAGCATCAGCAGCAGGCCCATAAAAACGGGCAGGACGCTGAGAACGTAAAGCTTGAGCGCCTCAGGGGACTGCTCTGAAGGCAGGCCGTAAATTAGCTGCTTAAGGTAAATTGGCAAACGCAGGGAAACTGTAAAGGCGATCAACAGTAAAAGCCATTTAGCGTTCAGCGAGACTCGGTGAAGGAATCCTTCTTCTTTTATATACAATCCTAGACCGCAAGATTCGCTCTCCGTCAGCGGCGCAGTTTCGCCGGATCGGGCGTCGTCGGAGGCATAGGGTTTATATGAATCTGCCGATCGGCGGAAGCCGAGCCCGGTTCCCTCTTGATCAAAGTAACTGAGAATACTTGCCGGCAGTCCGCTCAGCAGGATCTGCGCCAACAGGCAGCTTATGGCTTTATCCAGAGGATCGACGCTCATGCTTTGGGCAAAGCAGGCCTGCAGTCGGCTTAAGCCCATAGCCCTGAAGGCGGCGGTCAGCAAATCGGTTCCGCCTCCTGTCGAGCCCTGCAGCAGCTCCGAAGCGATGGGGGCGGAGCAGGCGGCGCAGATTATTCCCAGCAGCAGACCTGCGGCCGCCGCCGTACTCTTGCTGTTCATCATGCCTAGTTTTGCCAGTTTCCCTGCGCTCCAGCCCAATACCGCCGCGGTGGGCAGGAAGAAAAGCCAGGCAGGCCCGCCGGTAAATACGGATACGAGGTTGGCGGTTACCGCCGTCAGCACTCCTGCCGCCGGGCCTGCCAGACAGGCGGCCAGTACGGTGCCTATGGAGTCTAAATACAGAGGCAGTCTGCAGAAAGCGCTTATCCAGCCGCAGATGATATTTAGAGCGGCCGCAAAGGGGATCAGAGCCCAGATTTTATTGCTGAGATTTATCCGCAAAGAATAACCTCCGCTGAATATCGGGCCTGTAAGCAGGAAAATATAGATTTATGCAGAAATAGCAGATATACCTCATAAATGTCTTGTTTTTGTTTTGTTTTTGAGAGAGCTCGTTTCTTTCGGGCTCTCTTTTTTTGCTTTTCAGCCTTGACGCCCAAGGGGCGGCCGATTTCAGGATCGGAATTTTGTCTGGAACTTGTCACAATACGCGCAATTTCCTTTTGTCTTTATCCTTTATTTAGATGTCGGTTCCGGCCGTACGGCCGGGCTAATCCGTTCCGGAACTGCCCTTTCGGCCGCGTTCGGCTGTATCGGCGCGATTTACCTGATTTTTTTTAAAAAATTAAGGAAAATTCCAAATATCTATAGAAGTGCTGTTTTTATATTTCTTTGTTTTGAGTCCACGGTATGTCTTTGCAGGCGCAGGTCAAAAATTTACTTTCCTTTGAGGAAGCCTTTGATGAACTGAAGCTGAAGTTTGTTAAAGAAGAGGTTGAATGCGGTTTGGACCGCTCTCTGCAGACTTACAGCTGCGGCGAGGGAAAAACCGTCGTTTTTTTGCACGGCGCGGCCAGCTCCTGGTGGTGCTTCCGCTGGCAGTATGCGGCTATATGCGATAATTTCCGCATTGTCGCTCCCAATCTGCGCGGACACGGCGGCTCTAAATGGTTCCATACCGACAGTCTCGAGGACTTTTATGCCGATATCTGCAATTGGTTCGAGAAGATGAATTTTAAAGAGCCTATAGTTCTGGTGGGCCATTCTCTGGGCGGTTATCTGGGAGCGCGGTACTGCGCCGACCATCCCGATAAGGTGGAAAAGCTGGTTTTGATGAGCACCTGCGGAAATCTGGAAAACAGCTTTGCCAGAAGCTTCTGCGAGCTGTGCTGGCCCGGAGCCGATCTGGTTCACCGGCTGTTTCCGCGCTTGGTGGGCATAGATTCGGGTATGGCGGAAAATTTGGTAAAAATCGTCTTCCCTCAGTGGGACTGCTGGCATATCTATGAAAAGGTCAAGGCCCAAACTATGATTATTTTAGGTCTTTTCGACCCCCTGATAAGTATTGAAAACGGACGCCGCATGGCGGATTTGATTCCCAATTCGCGCCTGAATGTCATTTCCTGCGGCGGTCATAATCCGCAGCTGGACCACGGCGAGGAGGTTGCGGACCTTCTGAAGGAGTTTCTGAAGGCCTGATCGGCTCAAAATCAGCTTAATTTTAATGCTGCCTCTTGAGAAATTCCCTGAAAAAGGGGGAATTTAGGTTCTCTATCTTGAAATTTCCCATATGTATGGCCTTTCGGCTGACGACAAAAGATAGTTAGGAGTTTTTTGTAGAGTGGCCCGCTTACCTTTCTTATTGACGATAGTTCATGGCGGCATGGTTTTGCCTCGCGAATTGACTGCCCGCCTGGCTCTGACTCCTGCAGATGTATTTTTTGATTCCGACCCCTGGACCCGAGAGATTTTCGCATTCGGCGAAGCGGTACAGGGCCGATTAGAAACCGATGTCGCCAGATCCGTTATAGACTTGGATCAGGACCCGGACATCAGGCCTCCCAAGTCAGCCGACGGCGTGGTGCGTCTGCGCACCCGCTACGGGCGTCCGGTATGGAACGAAGACGCCTTGCCGAATGCCGACGATGTCAACAGACTTATAGATCGGTATCATCATCAGTACCATGATATTCTGACCCGAGTCGCCTCCCGAGGAGGAGTGCGCCTGGGCATAGACTGCCATTCCATGGCGCCCGTAGGCGCTCCCTTTGATAAAGACCCCGGAAATATGCGCCCCATATTCTGCCTGGGCAACCTCGGCGACAGCGAGGGCCGGGGCGAGGGGACTTCCTGTTCGGCGGAGACTTTGCTGAAGCTGGCCGTCATACTGGAAAATGAGTTTGCCGACGTTGAGCTGAAGGACGGTCAGAAGCTGGTTTCTATAAACGATCCGTTTTCGGGCGGCTTTATTCTCAGGCATCACCGCCGCAGCGAAGGCGGTTCCGGCGCTCTTTGGCTGCAGTTATGCGTGAACCGCTCTCTGGTGCTCAAGAATGAACCTGAAAATCCGGCGGAGGTCAAGCAAATGCCGGACTCCGATCGAGAGGCCATCAGCAAGCTGCGTATGCGTCTGTTGAACTGTATGAACAGATTTGCCGAAGTATTCAATGAGAAATGATCTATCAGTGCGTTCCTAATCTGTCCGAAGGGCGCGGCGCCGATAAGCTCCGCAGGATAGCCGAGGCTCTTTCGGCTGTAGATGGTGCGGAGCTTATCGATTATTCTGCCGACGCAGATCACAACCGCTCGGTTTTTACGCTTATCGGCGATGAAGACGGTCTTATCTCCGCCGTCATGCGGCTTTTCGAGCAGGCTGAAAAGCTCATAGATATGAGAAAGCATAAGGGCGTCCATCCCCGCATAGGCGCGGTCGACGTCGTTCCCTTTGCGCCTCTCTTCGGGGCTCCCATGCAGAGCGCCGCGGAGCTCTGCCGCCGGGCGGCCGTAAAGGTGAATGAACGCTTTAAGGTTCCGGTATATTTTTACGGAAAAAATGCCGCCGATGAAAAGCGGAGCCGGCTGGCTTATCTGAGGAAGGGCGGCTGGGAAGCTCTGCAGGGCCGCGATCTGACAGACGACGAAAGAC
>JAFTAM010000061.1 GCA_017458675.1 bacterium | reverse complement strand
TAGAAAGGGCTGGGTTCCAGATGTTTTTACCGTATTATAAGTTTGTTGCGGCGTAAACAAAGGAGGAGCCGTGTACTGACCGGTACGCACGGTTCTGTGGGAGGTCGGCTGACCGCTAAGCGGTCAGTCTCCTACCCGATCATGAAGCCGTCCTTGCGGCGGAAAAGTTATATGCAGGACAATATAAGCCGCAGAACGCTGATTCATATCGGCGCCGCCGTTATGGGAGGCGCTGCTCTGAGCGCGTTTTCCTGCGGCGTATCGGCCAAAGAAGCGCCGGAGCGTATAAAAAAAAACGAGGAACGGAGAAACGCTGTTGAAAAAGCAGGATTTGGAGGCTGGCCGAGCGCTGGGCGCAGATGAGGAGACCTGGCGGGAGGCTGTGTCGGCCTTGAGCCGTCTGCCCGAAGGCGGCTGGGGAGCGGCCGTAAAGCTGCTGAAATATCCCGGCTCCGGCGGAACGGAGCTTCCTTTGGTCTGTCTGGGCCGGGGGAGAGAAAAGTTTCGGGCCGCCAGCGTTATTAAAGTCGGCATTGCCGCCGCTCTGCTGGCCGGGGTTCATGATAGGCAATATTCGCTTGAAGATACTCTGAATATCGAAAGCAGCCAGGTCGTGGAAGGAGGCGTTTTAAGTGAATTCAGCTTCCCCCGCCGTTTTTCGCTTTCTGAGCTTCTGCGCCTTATGATTGTGGTGAGCGACAATACGGCGGCTAATCTGCTGCTGGACCTTTTGGGCAGGGAGCGGGTCAACGCCTTTCTGAAAGAGAGGCTCGGACTCAGACACAGCGTTATCAACCGATTCTTCATGCATTCTCCCGAGCTGGAGGGAGAAAACTATACCTCGGCCGAGGACTGCGCTGAGATGCTTTCGGAGCTTTGGCAGGAGGGCGTTCTGTCGGGGAGCTGCCGCGCAGAGCTCTGGAGCGTCATGTCGAGGCAGATGTTTATCGAAAAGCTGCCCAACGAGCTGCCCGTCTCGGTAAAGCATTACAATAAGACCGGCGAGCTTGACGACGGAGTGCGCAGCGATATCGGCGTCTTTCAATGCGGTCCTCTGACCTGGAGCGCGGCTTTTCTGACCGATCAGCAGGCCGTATCTGCCGCTGAAACCGACAGAATTATCTCAAAATTCTCGGCGGCTCTGTTTAAAGCTTTAGCGAAGTCTTATAATATTTGAAAATATAGTTTAGGGAGCAAGCTTATGTCTAAGCCTGAAAAATTCCATAGCGGCTTTGTGGCTCTGATAGGTCGGCCCAATGTGGGGAAATCTACTTTATTAAATGCGATAGTAGGCTCCAAGGTGGCCATTACCTCGGGAATGCCGCAGACTACCCGTCACCGGATTCTGGGTGTATACAACCGCCCCGGCTGTCAGATCGTCTTTGTTGATACGCCCGGATTTCACAGCGCCCAGACCCGTCTGGGAGAATGGATGCTGGAATCGGCCAAGACCGAGGGCAGCGAAGCCGATATCGTCATTATGGTGGTCGACGGCACGCAGGCCCCCAACGACGACGACCGTCAGGTCGCCGAGTTTTTAAAGGAACAGGTTAAAGCCACGAAGATCCTGCTGCTCAACAAAGTCGATAAGCTGGCGCGCAAGGAAGCTTTACTGCCTCGCATCGAGTCCTACAGAAAACTTGGCGACTTTACCGATATATTCCCGATTTCCGCCGTTGACGGCGATAACGTGGAGGAATTTCTCAGCTATCTGCGCACTCTGATTCCCGAAGGGCTGCCCTATTTCCCCGAGGGGCAGATTTCCGATCAGGACAATGAGCGCATGGCCGAAGAAATTATCCGGGAGAAGGTTCTGTTAAATACTTACCGTGAGGTCCCTCATGCGGTGGCGGTTAAGATCGACGAATGCCGCGAGGCGGTCAATAAAAAGGATCAGCAGTATATAAGAGCTACCGTCTATGTCGAGCGCGAAGGACAGAAAACTATTATTTTAGGGCGCAAGGGTGAAAAGCTCAAAGAAATCGGCGCCGCGGCCAGAGCTGAACTGGAGGAACTCTTCGGGCGCAAGGTCTATCTGGATCTTTGGATAAAGGTCAAGGAGGACTGGCGGGACCGTCCCGACTGGCTGCGGGCCTTTGGGTATGATTATGATTAAATTTTGAAGCCTTTATAAAGGAGGCCCCTTTGTAAAGGCGAAAATATCATAATATTATTTTTGACTGACATACGGACCGTATGTCTTTTTGTATGTATAAATTGCGGCAGCTCTGTCGGCCATATCGGGAGGAATATTTTTTACTATGAGCAGTGAAGTACAGATTACCGGACGCATGATTGCAGACATGATCGATCATACTCTTTTGAAGGCTGACGCCGCTAAAGAGCAGATCCTTAAAATTTGTGAGGAAGCCCGCGAATACAAGTTTGCCTCGGTCTGCGTCAATCCTACGTGGGTGAGTACGGCTGCCGAAGCCCTGCGCGGAAGCTCCGTCAATGTCTGCACGGTCATAGGTTTCCCCTTGGGAGCCACGACTTCTTTCGCTAAGGCTGCCGAAACCCGCGACGCCGTCGCCAACGGCGCCGACGAGGTGGACATGGTTATCAACGTGGGCTATCTGAAGGGCCATATGGACAAAGAGGTCCTGGAGGATGTCAGAGCGGTAGTCAAGGCTGCGGGCGGCAAGCTTGTCAAGGTTATCATCGAAGCTGCCATGCTCACCGACGAAGAAGTTGTCAGAGCCTGCAAGCTGTCCGTTGAGGGCGGGGCCGACTTTGTCAAGACCTCTACCGGTTTCGGCCCCGGCGGAGCTACCGTTCACCATGTAGCTTTAATGCGCGAGACCGTAGGCAAGGATATCGGCGTTAAGGCTTCAGGCGGCATCCGCGACTTCGCCTTTGCTAAAGATCTGGTAAAGGCCGGAGCCAACCGCATCGGCGCCAGCGCATCCATTAAGATCATGAACGGCGATTCTGAGAAGGCTTAAAATTATTTATCTTTTTTCGGGCTCTTAGGTTTGAAAAATTTTAAGAGCCCGTTTTTTATGTAAAATCTTCGGAATATGAGTGAGACGGTTTTCGGTTCGGCTATAGTGCTGCATAGGCGTCGTCTGGATGATAATTCAGACGTCTTGCTGCTGCTGTCGCCGAAATGGGGACGGGTCAATGCGGTCTGCAGCGGTCTGCAGAAATCCGGAAGCGCTCTCAGAGGCAAGGTAGAGCCTTTTACGGAATTTGAGGGGCTCTTTGTGAAGGGCAGCGGGTCTATGTGGCGTCTCACTCAGGCCAAGGCTCTGCGGATGCGTCTTGAACTCTGCAGCGACTACAACTGCATCTGCTGGGGATCGTATCTTCTGGAGCTTTTTTCTCGGGCCGTTGAGGGTGAAGATCTGCCTTCTCCGGCTTCCGGCCTGGATTACAGACTGTTTTACAGAATTTTAAACGAAGCGCTGGACGCTTTGATTTGCTTCCCTCAAAAGGGCGTGGCTGTTTCAGTCTGGGTTTTGCTTAAGGTTCTGAAAATTTTAGGTATAGAGCCCGCTTTGACAGGATGCTGCCGCTGTGAGGAAAAAACGGCGGCAGGATTCAGCCATGAGGCCGGCGGTACGGTATGCCGGAGCTGTTTCGGCAGTTATGAAGATTCATACCCTCTTACGCTCCCGGCGCTGGAATTGCTCAGGTATTTTTCCGTCAGTCCTTTGAAAAAGGCCTTGGCCTCCAAGCATACGGCCGCCGCCTATGCGGCCGCTGAGCGTCTGCTTTGGCGGCATTTGTCCGAATACTGGAATCTGCACTTGAAATCCAGGGCCTTATTAAAGATAGGAGAGAGAAGCATTGCGAGTTTTGGGAATTGATTTGGGAGAACGGCGCATCGGTTTAGCCCTTTCCGACCCCTCAGGCATGATCGCCGGCCCTTTTGACACCTGGGACGGACGGGATCGGGAGACTCTGCCCGGGCGCATCGCCAACCTGGTGAAGGAACGTCAGATCGGCGCCGTAGTCATAGGAATTCCCCGCAGAACGGACGGAAAAGAGAGCGAAAAGGTTAAAGAGTTTACGGAGATTGCCGAAGAACTTAGGGCTAAGCTGGGCGATTCCGTTCCGGTAGAGCTGGTCAATGAATGCTTTACGACCGTAATAGCTCACAGCGCTATGAAAGCCTCCGGCCTTAAAGAGAAAAAACGCCGTCAGAATGTAGATAAGGTTGCCGCCGTAGTCATACTTCAGGGCTGGCTCGACTCTCATCCTCAAGGCCGTACTGCGGTCTCAGGATCGGCGGCTGGCGAATACTTCTGACGGCGTGCCGGCGTTCGTCGTCATATAAGGTTTATTTTGTGAAAAAAGTTTTAAGCTGCATATTTATTTTTATAGTAATTTTCGCTGTCGCCGCGGTTGGCGGATATTTTTTTGTCCGCCATAAGCTTGCCGAGCTGAGTCAGCCCAGCGATTTGGAGGACAAGTCTCAGGAGGTCGTATTTGAAGTCGTTTCCGGCTCGACTTGCCGCAGCGTCGCTGAGGAACTGGAAAAGCAGAAGATTATCCGCTCAGCGGATGTTTTTACATATATAGCCCGCCGAGACAATCTGGGCAGCGCCATAAAAACAGGCTTCTTCCGCATTAAGCCTTCAATGACTCCCGAAGAAATTCTGAATGTTTTTGTTAACGGCGAGCAGGCTACGCGCAAGCTCACTTTTCCGGAGGGCCTTACTCTCAAGGAATGCGCGCAGATCGCCGCCAAGGCCGGAATATGTACGTATGACGATTTTATGAAGATTACCAGGCATGACGGCAGGAAATACGGAGCAATTTTTCCTGCCGATATGGAAGGCTATTTTCTGCCCGACACATATATATTGCCCTGGAAGTGCGGGGCAGAAGAGCTTGTCGCCATAGCGGCCGCCCGCTTTGAAGAGCTGGCCGTGCCTTATCACGACGGCAAATCCCCTCTGTCTTTAAAAGATACCGTAATTCTGGCCTCTTTGGTGGAGCGCGAGGCCCAAGTCCCCTCTGAGCGTCCTATTATAGCCGGCGTTTATATCAACAGACTCAACGACGGCATGAAGCTGGAATGCGACGCCACTGTGCAGTTTGCTCTCGGAAAGCAGAAGGAATATCTGCTGTATAAAGATTTGGAGATTGATTCTCCCTACAATACTTATAAAATTACCGGACTTCCGGCAGGACCTATCTGCAGCCCCGGCCTTGAATCCATTAAGGCGGCTTGTCATCCTGCCAAGTCACCCTATTACTACTATGTGCGCAACGATGTAAAAGGAGATGGCAGTCATGTCTTCGGACGAAACTTCAATGAACACCAACGCAATATCAGGCGGTACCAGCGATAATTCCCCGGTATTCGGTCATAACGGATGCATTGTCATCGGTATTGCCGGCGGCACCGGTTCGGGTAAAACTACAATAGCCAAGAAACTTAAGGAATCTTATTCCCATGAGTTTGTGCAGCTTATCGCTCAGGATTCTTATTACAGAGACAGATCTGATCTTTCCATTGAGGAGAGGCGCAAGATCAATTACGACAGTCCCGAGGCTTACGATAACGAGCTGCTGATCTCACATATCGACGCTTTGCGCAGCGGTCAGGCGATCTATCAGCCGACTTATTCCTTTGTCGAGCACAATCGCTGCAAAGAAGTTGTTCTGGTTAAGCCTGCCCGGATCCTGATTCTTGAAGGTATACTGGCTCTAAACGACGAGAATCTGCGCAAGCGTATGGACGTCAAGCTTTTTGTCCAGACTGACGCCGATATCCGCTTTATCCGCCGTCTGCGCCGCGACATTAAGGACCGCGGGCGTACGATGGAGGAGGTTATTCAGCAGTACCGCAATACCGTAAAGCCCATGCATATGCTCCATGTCGAGCCTACCAAGCGCTATGCCGATATTATTATACCCGAGGGCGGCAAGAATGCGGTGGCTATCGGCATGATAAGAGCCTGGATCGATCAGGTGATAGAGAGAAGCCAGCTTAAGCAGCCCGGCAATGTAACCTTTTTCGGCAGCGAAGATAATAATTAAATATTGCTAATTGCTGTAAATGTGCTTTAATCTATAAAGGATTATGGGTTTTTTGAGTTGAAAATACTAACCCCGGTTAGCGTGTGTGCGTTTTGTTTTTTGCGAAACCAGATGTGTGTCCGCATGAGTTGCTTGTAACGGAGAGAATTATTAATAATGATCACCAAGAGTCCAGAAGAAATTGGAGCAATGCTGGTAGAGGAAGGTTTTATTACCGGACGCCAGTTGGAAAAGGCTAAAGCCCAAGCAGAAAAACAGAATGAGGATTTGCAAAGAGTTCTCGTCACCATGGGCTTTGTAAGCAATAAGGATATCGTAGAATCCTTAGGTAAGGCCATGAATGTTGCCTTCGTCGATTTGGATACGGCGCATTTGGACCCGGAATTAGTAAAGTCTGTTCCGGAACATTTGGCAAAACGCTACAGCGTTATTCCCGTTGAACAGAAGGACAATAAGCTGACGCTGGCTATGGTCGATCCCTTAAACGTATTGGCCATAGACGATATTCGCCTTATTACCGGTTTTGATATAGTTCCTATGATCGCCACCGAAGAGGCGGTCAATAAATGCATAAGCACTATGTTCGGCACCACCGACATGGTCGCTGTAGACGACGCGGTGAAAGACCTGGCTGAAACTGATTTCGGCGGTATGGAGGTCGAGGACGATATCGAAGAAAACGAGATCGCCATTGATAAGCTGAAGGAACTGGTCGATGAAGCTCCTATTGTCCGCGTAGTGAACCTGATTATCTCCCAGGCCATTAACGACCACGCCTCGGACATTCACATTGAGCCCGAAGCCAAAAACGTTAAAGTCCGCTACCGCGTTGACGGCGTGCTCCACGACGTTATGAATCCGCCCAAGCACATTCAGGCTCCGATGGTATCGCGTATTAAGATTATGTCCAGTATGGACATCGCCGAACGCCGTATCCCTCAGGACGGCAAAATCCACCTCCGTCACGACGGACGCGAATTCGACCTTCGTGTATCGACGGTCCCCTGCGTTCACGGCGAGAAGGTGGTAATGCGTATTCTGGACCGCGGCTCGGTCATGCTCGGTCTGAACAAGCTGGGTTTCTCAGACATCAACCAGCGGATGTTTGAAGACATCGTGGACAAACCCTACGGCATGATTTTGGTAACGGGACCTACTGGTTCGGGAAAATCGACCACGCTCTATTCCTGCCTGAACCGTTTGAATACCGGTCTCACTAATATTATGACTATTGAGGACCCGGTCGAGTATCAGCTTCCCGGCATCAACCAGGTCCAGGTTAACACCAAAGCCGACTTGACCTTCGCTTCCGCACTTCGCGCCTTCCTCCGTCAGGACCCCGACATTATCATGGTAGGTGAGATTCGAGACGAAGAAACCGCTAAGATTGCGGTAGAAGCAGCCCTTACCGGACACTTGGTGCTTTCGACGCTGCACACCAACGACGCCTCAGGCGCCGTTTCCCGTCTGATTGAAATGGGCGTAGAACCCTTCCTGGTAGCTTCCTCTGTTATCGGTATTTTGGCTCAGCGTCTTGCCCGTACCATCTGCCCCAACTGTAAGGAGCCTTTTGAACCCAGCCCCGAGGCTGTACGCCGTTTCGGTTTATCCATGTATTCGGACAGTCAGCTTAATTTCTATAAGGGACGCGGCTGTGACAACTGTAAGATGACCGGCTATAAAGGCCGTACCGGTATTCATGAAATTCTCACCATTACCGACCGTCTGCGCGCTTTGATTCTGCACCGCAGTTCCACCGCCGAAATTAAGCAGGCCGCTATCGAAGAAGGAATGCGCACTATGCAGGACGACGGTCTGAGCAAGATTATTTCCGGCAAAACCTCAATGGAGGAGTGTCTGCGCGTAGTATTCGTAGGCGGAGATTCGGAATCGTTCTAATAGGAATGAGTGAAGCAGCTTGATTGGACCTTCTCGAAAGCGTCCAATCAATTCTGTTATACGGCCGGAATGAATCCCAGCCGGTTCAGAGCCCGGGCGGCTGCGCAGGCCGCTCCGAGGATTCGGAAGAATCTGTATTATCACCGCAGGTCTGTCTGAATAAATAATTTTTTTAACTAGAAAGTTAGCCCATTGGGGGCTGGAGGTAACAATATGCCAGCAGCAACTTCGCTTCGATACACGATGGACGATTTGCTTAAGATTACCGTCGAGAAGGGTGCTTCCGACTTACATTTGTCTGTCGGTTTGCCTCCTATTTTACGTATCAGCGGCCGTTTGGTCCCCACCGAACTTCCCCGTCTGGTTGCCGATGATACCAAGCGTTTGATTTACAGTATTCTGAACGAACGCCAGAAGGAAAAGTTTGAAAAAACCTGGGAATTGGACTGCTCTCACGGCGTACGCGACTACGGACGCTTCCGTGTCAACGTCTTTAAGCAGCGCGGCAATGTCGGCGCCACTCTGCGCGCCATTTCCAGCGTTATTCCGTCCCGTGCCGAGCTGAATCTGCCTCAGGCTATTGAGGATATGGTCCGTGTGCCGCAGGGACTTATCCTGGTTACCGGCGCCACCGGACAGGGCAAGTCGACTACTCTGGCCTGCATGCTGGACTTGATTAACTCTGAGCAGAACTTCCATATTCTGACCATCGAAGATCCTATCGAATATGTGCATTTCCACAAAAAGTCGATGATCAACCAGCGCGAGCTGGGTCAGGATACCATGAGCTGGGGCAACGCTCTGCGTTCCTCTCTGCGTGAGGACCCCGACGTCATTTTGGTGGGCGAGATGCGCGACCTTGATACGATGGCGGGAACTTTGACCGCAGCAGAAACCGGACACCTGGTGTTCTCTACGCTGCATACCTGCGACGCCTCTCAGACCGTTGACCGCATCGTCGACGTCTTCCCGCCGCATCAGCAGCAGCAGATCCGTATTCAGCTTGCCTCTGTCTTGGAGGGCGTTTTCTCTCAGCAGCTGATCCCCCACGCTTCCGGCAAAGGCCGCGTCCCTGCGGTTGAGGTTATGATTACGACCTCTGCTGTGCGCAACCTGATTCGCGAGGGCAAGAGCCATCAGATTTACAACGCCATCCAGACCGGTTCTAAACACGGTATGCAGACGATGGAGCAGGCCCTGCTGGATCTCTACGTCAATAAGTACATCACTCAGGAAGAGGCTATGAATCATACGACCCACGCCGAAGATCTGCGCCGTATGATCGAAAATGCCGGACGTAAATAATTAGTTTTCCCTGTCTATATTTTTTGGCTTTGCTTAAAAGTAATCATAGGGATAAATGCAGAAATAGAAAATATAGCAATATGCCGTTTGAACCGCGGAGCTAGCTTGGCAGCAGAGTTCTCCGTTGAAATCTGTTTTCAAGAATTTCATTACTATGTAATGATAGGTTCACAGTCTCTTAGCTTTAGCTGTAGAGAGTATGCCAGTGTCATATTATCAGGAGGTACTCAGTTATGTCAGCAATTTGGTGGCTCGTTCCTGCGTTGTGCATTCTTGTAGGAACTTTATCAAAGATTTAAGGGCTTTGAAGAGATAATTATTGCAAGGAGGGTTGGGCAGTTATGCCTGTCTTCGTATACGAAGCGCGTGATCAAGAGGGGCAGATCAGAAAAGATAAGATAGAAGCTCCTAATTTCAGGGCCGCTCAAAAGGTTGTCCAGCAAGAGATGAAAATGACCATCATTAAGATGGACGCTCAGTCTGGCAGCGCTGCAGATGGAGATATCCTTGGGTGGTTAAATAATTTAAAAAAGGTCGACGAGCAAGCGTTGACGGTTTTTGCCAGACAGTTTGCCACAATGATCAACGCCGGTTTGGCTATGGTTCGTTGCTTGGATATTCTTTCTGATCAAACTGAAGATAAAAAGCTTCACGAAACTCTCGTCCAGGTTAGGCGCGATGTAGAAGGCGGTTCTACCTTGTCCAGCGCCTTGCAGAAACATCCGGATGTCTTCTCCACGCTGTTCCACAGTATGGTTAAGGCGGGTGAAATGGGCGGTGTTCTCGATGAGGTTCTCGAACGTCTGGCCGGCTTTATGGAAAAGGACTTTGCCTTAAAGAAGAAAGTAAAGTCCGCTTTGACTTATCCTGTCGTAATTTTGGTTATGGCAATGGGTATCGTATTCTTCTTGGTGACTTATATTCTGCCTACATTCGTATCACTGTTTGAAGGCATGAACCTGCAGCTGCCTCTGCCTACCAGGGTGCTGATGTGGATCACCAAGATGGCCAGAAATCCCGTATTCTTAGTCTGTGCGATTGCCGGATGTATTATTGCCGGTTTCTTGATCAAACAGTACATCAATACGACTCCGGGACGCAAGCAGTACGATCAGCTTAAGCTCAATCTGCCGGTCTTCGGTCTGCTTAACAAGAAGGTGGCTATCTCTCGCTTCTGCCGTACTCTGGGTACCCTGCTTTCTTCCGGCGTGCCTATTATGCAGGCTCTGGAAATTGTAGGCAAGGCTTCGGGCAACGAGGTTATTGCCGGAACGGTTACGCGCATCCGCGACAGTATCCGCGAAGGTGAAAGCATCGCTTCTCCCTTGGGAGCTTCCGGCATGTTCCCTCCCATGGTTACTCAGATGGTAGCCGTAGGTGAGGAAACCGGTAACTTAGACGCCATGCTCGGAAAGATTTCCGACTTCTATGATACGGAAGTTGAATATCTGCTGGCTTCTCTGACTTCAATGCTTGAGCCTATCATGATCGTGGGCATGGGCGGTATCGTAGGTTTCATCGTGGTATCCGTCTTCCTGCCTCTGTATCAGCTCATCGGCAGCATGTCATAAATCTCTGCAGATTTTTGCAGGAAATTCAGCAAAAGCCTCTGTGCTCGTAGTCTCGCGGCTAACGCAGCATAGGGCTTTTTTTTTAAAACTGTTGATCTCCTTAAGCCGTGATCTTTGAACATAGCTTCGCCGGCACTCCGCCGCATAGGCCGACGGCAGATTAAACATGATGGAGGTTTGGTCGGGGGAGGAGTCCGTGATGCGGACGGTTCGCGCCAATGTCATATATTTATGTTGTATTGCGCTGAAATCAGCGCAGCCAGGTTGTCAGTATTATGCTTATAAACGTTTGCCCTGTCATATGAAAGGCGAAGAATTGTTCAAACATGTTCTGTATGTTTATGTTTTGCCGGTTAAGTTTTGCACATTGCTCTGAGGCTGCCCTTCGCTCGCATGGCTTGCTTCAGTACAAAACATAAACTGTGTAAAGCGTGCTGCTGAAAATCTTGTTTTTGCTTAACTTACCGACAACAGTGTCCGATCCGAATATTATTCCGATTCCATGCATTAGGCTGTCGTAAAATAATTGGAGAAAAATGAAAAAAAAAGGAAATAATTGCTTTTTGTTTATTGACATGAACCCAATAATGCTTTAATATAAGCACATAAATCTGAAAGTTTTAATACAGTAAGTGAGCTTTCAGAACCGCATTTATATTTTCTTCGGAGGAAATTTTTGAGATGATTAATCGTCTTTCTTCTCGTAAAGGTTTCACCCTAATCGAGCTCATGATCGTTATTGCCATTATCGCTATTTTGGCTGCTATCTTGGTTCCTAACTTCATCCGCGCTCGTGCTCAGGGCCAGTTGACCGCCTGCAAGTCCAACCTGAAGAACATCGGTACCGCCTGCGAAATGTATTCTACTGACAACAGCGGTCGTTATCCTTCCGGCCTTGCCAAACTCACCCCTGACTACTTGAAGTCCATTCCTACCTGCCCCTCTGCCGGTCAGGACACCTACACCAGCGCTTATACCTCCAGCATGAATCCTGATGCTTACACCGTATTCTGCAGCGGCGCCAACCACACTGCCGCCGGTACCAACTCCGGTTATCCTCAGTTCAACGCTTTCCAGGGCTTAGTTGAGAACCAGTAATTGCTTCTTAATGACTAGTAAGCGTTATACACGCTAAAGAAAAAGTCTCGGTTCTGCCGAGACTTTTTTTTTGAGCTTTTTTTTCGCTGCCTGCCGCTTCTTTTCATTTGGGCAGCTCTTATATATAATGAAGTTTATACCTTACTGAATAAGCGGGATTTATATGCTGGAAGAACTGACCTACTTCAACACTGCGGGCGCTGTTATTATTTTTATCTACGGAGCTTTAATCGGCAGCTTTTTAAACGTAGTTATTTACCGTCTGCCTTTAGAGCGCTCCATTATATTGCCGGGATCTGCCTGCGGAACTTGCGGTACTCCTCTCAGTATATGGGAGAATATACCTATTTTCTCATATTTTTTCTTAAGAGGCCGCTGCAAAACCTGCGGAAGCTCTTATTCTGCACGCTATGCATTGCTCGAATTTATAACCGCTTCAGCTGCTGTAGGACTGTATTACTGTTTTGACGGCTTAAATGCTTTGTCTTTATACGGTTTTACATTTTTCTGTCTGCTTTTGGTTGCTTTCTTTACAGATATAGATCATTGGATAATTTTGGACTCGATATCTCTGGGCGGAGCTGTAGTCGGTCTGGTAGGGTCCGTTTTTATTCCTCTTCGAGGAGATCTTAATATTTTCGGCTTTGAGCTTTTGCCTTCTTTTGTTTCGGCATGTCTGGCGGAAGACAGCATTTGGTTAAATATATTGTCTTCCTTATACGGCATAGTATTGAGCGCCGGTTTTTATTGGGCTATTCAGGTTGTGGGAGGATGGATTATCCGTCAGGAGGCAATGGGGACCGGTGACATAAAGCTGGCTGCAATGATAGGCGCGTTCCTGGGATGGCATTTAGGCGTCGTCTCATTTTTGCTTAGTTTTGTTCTAGGCGCTGCAGTCGCGCTGGTTATGATGGCAATATCCGGGAAAAGGGGGCGCGATCCTATTCCACTGGGAACTTTTATGGCTATTTCTGCATTTTGCTGTTTCATTTGGAAGGATGAAATTCTTGGGTTTGTTCTTAATTGGCCGTCATATTTTTATTAAAGCGCAATATTGTCGGTATAATATATTTTGCAATAATTTGTTAGATATTCTGAATTATGGGGGAGGGATTAAAAAGTTGCGGACCGAAAGAACTTGCCCTTGTATAGACGTATTTATGTTTGTATAAAGGTTTTTGCTGCAGTTATATTGAAATCTGTAATATCGGCGCATATGTGCTGAGCCATATTTATTGAATATATTTCTTTAAATATAATTGAGCTGTTAATAATTACGGCTTCAGTCATAAAGCGAATATGTTATAATACATATGTGTAGTGAAAAATATAATTGAAGCTGCTCAAGAACCGACTAGGTGAATGAGCCTTTTCGCAAGAAAAGCCTATTAAAAACTATATAGCTTTAGTCAAAATAAGTCTAAAATCAGAAGAGGAGAAGCGTTGCAAATGGATTTCATCAATAAGTTTTTTAAAAAAGTATTAAAACGCAATGATGAAGTTTGCGGCATTGATATAGGCAGCAGCGTTATAAAAGTTGCCAGCGCTATACGTACTGTCAACAACGGCATTAAATTTACCCGTTATGCCTCATGCCCTACGCCCTCTGCGACGATTAAAGACGGAGCGATAGTTGATGCTCAGACCTTAGGCGATACCATCAGGGATCTTTTAACCCGTTATAACTTCCCCAAAGATATTCGCATAGTCAGCTCAATCTCTGGACAGTCCGTAGTTATCCGACCAATAAAGATGACTCAGATGTCTAAGGTAGAACTGGCCGGGGCCATTAAATTTCAGGCCGGCGACTACTTGCCTTACAGCGTAGACGACGCCCAGGTTAACGGAATTATTCTGCGCGAATCTCTCCCGGATTCTCCTAAGCAGATGGAGGTGCTCTTAGTTGCTGCTCCTCAAGAGATGCTTACTAACGCCCGGGAACTGATTCAGATGGCCGCGGGAGGCACTCCCGTTGTTGATCTCGAGCCTTTAGTTCTGCTGAGGGCCTTTAATGAGAGTAATCGCGGCGCCGCATCTGAAGATAAGACGATAGCATTAGTTAATTTAGGCGCTTCTTTCAGCAGCGTTAATATTTTTAAGGCGGGCTTGCTCCGCCAAAGCAGAGCTATTTCTGTGGCTGGTAACAGCTTTACGAAGGCAATAAGCAAATCGCTTAATATGTCCTTCGAGGAAGCTGAAAAATTTAAGCTGGATAAGTGCGTGATTCGGGTAGAGGGTGATTCTTCCCCGATAGCGCCCACGGCGATGCGTGCTTTTAACATAATTAAGCCTGTATTGGCTGATTTAGTTAGAGATATCCAGCGTTCGTTTGATTATTACAGATCACGAGAACAATCAGAGTCTATAGACTTGGTTATTCTTTCCGGCGGAACGGCTAGAATGAAAAATATCGATGTCTATTTGACTAAAGAGTTAAGTATCGAGTGTCAGATAGCCAATCCGTTCCGGAACGCTTCAATAGAAAATGTTCAGGGCATTGGGGCTGATGAGCTCGAAGCACTTGCGCCTATGGCTATGGTTGTCACTGGCTTGGCATTGCGTGAGGATTAATTCGCTCGATGTCTAATGTCAGTGATCTTAGTCGAGCTTATACTCCAAAGGGAGGTGCACGATGACCATTAAGGTCAACCTATTGCCTACTGAACGCAAGAGGTTTACTTTCGATCCGTTGGTCGCGGTACTGTTTGTGCTGGTCTGTGCTGTCTTAGTTGTTTGCATGTGGTACGGCTCTTCGCTGAAGAGTCAGGTCGACGAAGCAAAACAGCAGATTAGCACGCTAGAAGATGAAATCAAGAAGACTGAGCAGAGCCTGCCTGTCATTGAGGAAATCAGAGGCCAGATCGCCAGACTTAAGGGTGAAATCAAAGTCATCAAAAGTTTAAAGTATGACCCGGTTCGTTATGGAAATCTCTTGACAGAGGTAGGAAAGGTCTTACCCGATAATGTCTGGCTGACGAGTTTAAGTGTCGAACCTTCTACAACTACCGTTGTTATGAGCGGGCAGGCTGTTCACAGGGCCGGCAAAGCTCCTTTGGCTACTATCGCTTTGTTTATGAAGAGAATGGATGATTCTGAGATCTTTACGGAGTCGTCACTTTCTTCGACTAATCAGGTGAAAGACAATGAAGCCGGTGTAGGGTTTAATTTCCAGATAGAGGCTCACTACGATGCAGACAAGGCTGCCGGTTTAGCCGCAGAAGAGCCTGCAGAGAAGTCCGCTTCTAACGACAATTCCAGTGGCGAGACTGATGAACTTTAGGAGGCAATATTATGACAGTTAATACACCTTTAAAGATCGTTATCGCCGTTGTCGCTATGATTCTCATTGTCACTATTTTCCATTTCCTTGACTGGAAGGGAAAGATGGATGAGATTGAGTCTTGCAAGGCTAATATCAGCAGCCTTGAAACTAAGTTAGAAGAGCAAAAGCAGTTAGTTGCGGAATTGCCGAAGCTAACCAGAGAGAAAGCTGAGTTGGAAGAGGAACTCAACAGAGTTCTGCAGACAAACCTGGTCGCTGAAAAGCCCGAGCTGTTTGTAGCCAACTACATCAAAGAGGTCGAAAAATTGACGATGGAGGAAGCCTATAACAGCGGCGACCGTTCATTTGAGATTATTTCGATCACTCCCGGCGCTCTCACTTCTCAGACAGCCGACGGCGCTGAAGCCAATGCCGGTGATTCCGGTGAAGACAGCGCTAACGCCGAAGATTCTACGCCTGATGCTCTTAAACAGTTCCCTACGCGTATGTTCCAGATGACCATGAAGGGCCGCTATTCGACGTTGGTAAAATTCCTTTATCAGCTCGGCGATCTGAAATTGGAGCGTTTGGTCACTATTAATAAGATTTCGCTTCAGCCGGAATCCAGTAAGGAAAAGAATGCTGGCAGTCCGGTTTTACAGATCCAAATTCCTATTACAGCATACATGAGACAGGGAGGTTAAGAGCGATATGAACCTGCCTGAATTCGGTTCAGTTTTTTGCAAGGGTTGCAAGGTTTTTGCTGTTTCTGTTGCTTTGGTTGCCTGCGCTGCCTGCGGCGGCGGTAATTCTGAAGATACCGGAAACACTCAGGTGAATAGTGAAGTAGAAATATCTTCACAGGAAAATCCTTCTGAGGGCGCCGCTCCTCAGGAGACTTCCGAGAACACCGAGAACACCGAGAATACCGAGGTCGCTGAAAACAGCGGTGAAACCAGCGCTGAGAACGTATCGGACGGTTCTTCCGAACCGGCTGAGGCAGCTCAGGCTCCCGCTGACAATGAGAAGGCCCCCGAGGTGAAAGCCGCTGTTAAAAAGCCCCAGACTCCTGCCCGCAATTTAACTGCTCTCCGCGATCCGTTTGTACAGATTTCTGTCGGCAATGACGCTGCCGCTATGGCTGAGGCAAGAGCCAGATTGGCTTCCGCTTCTGCTGCTGAGCGCGCCGCTTTCCAGAAAAATCAGGAAAGCATTAAGCCGGCTAAGCCTGCGCAGCCGAAGAAACCGGTAGTTAAGATAGTTAAACCTGCGATAGCCGTCAACGGTATATTGATGGATGGCAGCGGTCGTCCCAGGGCGATGATTAACGATGGTAACCAGACTGTCGAAGTCGGCGTCGGCGATAAAGTCAGCAAATACCATATCTTTGGTATCAATGCACAGACTAAGACGGTCACTATAGGACTTGATAAACAGCACAAATGGGATTACACACTTAAGCAGGAACTGTTTGGCAGTGCTAAAACCCATTAAAGCATAGTTAATTCAGTCAAACGTTAGATTTTTTTGAAAAAAAGCGCGGCAGGCTTCGAGGGTGTCTGTCCGTTTCAAATAAGGTTTGTATCGTTAATATCTTTAATCTAGCTGATAAGGTATTAAGTGCGGATCGCACCCTCGGATAGAAACTGTATTGGTTTCCAGTAATTAAGTTCTTAACAGAACGTGATGGCCAATAGGAGGTGGGTAAAACCAATGCTCTTGTCCAAGCGTAGAAGCATTCAGCTTCTGTTTGCGTGCCTTATGGCCGTGGGACTATTGTTCTCGTTGCCGATGGCTGCGACAGCCGAAGGCAATGCGACCATTAGCAGCGTTGATTTCAAACTTGATAACAGCAAAGGCTTAATCAAGGTTGTTGCCAACGCCAGCGAACCCGTTAAATGCGAGCGAATTGATTCCAATGGCGCTATCTGCATGGAATTGTCTCCCGCAGTCATAGGTAAAGAAGTTAAGCGTAACCAGGATGTAAACACCGGTTTGCTGAAAAATATCGTGGTCTCTCAGACCTCTGCCAATGTCGTTTCCGTTCGTATGAACCTCAGCGACACTCCCAAAGTTAGTTCTATCAGTGCTTCAGCTGACAGCAAATGTGTCACCGCTGCTTTTTCCAGAGATGATGTAGCCGTTGCGCAAGTAGCGAAAGCAACGACCGCCAAGAACGAAGCAGCCGGCAGCGTAAAGACTGTTGCTGCAAACACTGCTCCTAAAGCCGCTGTAAAGCCTGCCGCTAAAGCTGCTCCTGCTAAGAAGGCTGCTCCCGTAAAGGTTAAAGTAGTCAACATGGAGTTCGTTGACGCCGACTTGGTTTACATCGTAAAGTTCCTTGCCAAGGAGATGGGCCGCAACGTATACGTCGCTCCCGATGTAGAAGGCTCTGTAACCGTCACCTTAAAGAACGTGCGTCCTGAAGGCGCTTTAGCTTTAGTTCTTAAGATGCAGACGACTCCTTACGATTACAAGATCGTAGACAACACCGTTATTGTAGGTACTTCCGAAAAACTGGCTACGATTTCTGATAATATTTTAACCCCTAAGACAAAGTCCAGCGCTGTCAGAAAGAATCTGACCGAGCAGGAATTTGTCCTCGAGTCCGCTCCTTCCGCCGGTGTTATTGACTTCTTAAAAGGCCAGTATCCGGATGTGGTATTCACTCCCCATCCCACGATCAACGGCTTCTATGCCAAAGGCACCAAAGACGAGCTCCTCGAGATCAAGGGCAAACTGCCCAACCTGGATCAGGTTCCTCCGCCCCCGCCGACCCCTCGCCGCGAATATTTCTCTGTAAATTACGGCAAGATCGATGAAGTCAAGGGCTTAGTAAGCAGCTTGGTCCCCGGCGTTACCCTTTATAATGACGCCCGTTTAGGACTTCTGATTGTTGAAGGCACCGACGCCGAAATCGAGCAGGTTCAGGAAGTTTTAGCGAATGTCGACCGTCCTTTGAAGCAGGTCATGTTAGACTTCAAGGTCGTAGAGCTCAACGAAACCGGCTCCAAGAAGCTGGGTGTTCAGTGGAGTGACGACGCCGGTTCCATGGGTGTATTCAATACCACCTTTGCGGAAATTGTTCCCGGTCTCTTCTATGACAACATGATTACTAACGAAGAGTTTGATATCAGTGCTACCGATTCAGACTTGACTGCTTTCAACATCGGTTCCTTCGGACGCGTTCCTTTCCTGATTAAAGCTGCGATGTCTTTCGTAATCGACAGCGCCGACAGCAAGACGCTGGCTTCCCCCCGCATTGCTACTCAGAGCGGTGAGAAGGCTGAAGTCTACGTCGGTCAGAGATATCCTATCGTATTCTACGATCCTCGTGCCGGTCAGTTCCAGGTTCAGTATGTAGATATCGGTACCAAGCTGGAGGCCACTCCCGAAGTTAAGGATGACGGTCACGTGCTCGTTGAGCTGACTCCTACCACGTCCTCTTCCGGCGCTCTGGTCAATAACCAGTATCCTATTACCTATGAGCGTACCGCTCAGTCCAAAGTTCGCGTAAAAGACGGCGACACCATCGTGTTGGCCGGTTTGATCAGCGACTCTGAGAGACACACCGTCAGCAAGCTGCCCTTACTGGGCGACCTTCCCATCATCGGCGCTCTGTTCAGATACGAGAGCAACGATGCGGACCGCAACGAAGTTGTCTTTATGGTTACTCCTCACGTAATGGATTAATACGTACTCAGTATATATCTGAAAAGAAGGGGCTGTGAAAAAACAGTCTTAATAAAAGAGGTCATCTGGATAATCCAGGTGACCCCTTTTTGTGTTAGAAATAATTTAAAATGAAAAACCTAACACAACCATATTTTAATGCCAAGCAAGGATTTTTGCCAGTATTT
>JAFTAM010000060.1 GCA_017458675.1 bacterium | reverse complement strand
GGCCAGAGTTTTGCCGCTGGCTTCCTTCAGATTCCCCGTCGCCGGGGACACCCTTGCCTTTGGCTGTATCCTTCCCACTGCCGGGCGGATTAGGGACTTGCACCCATTAGAACGTGCGCTCGCTGGGCGCACCAAAAAAAATCCGGTCCGCAGCGCGGGCCGGATATTCTTTATGGTGGGCGCGAAAGGATTCGAACCTCTGTAGCGCGTCGCGCGTCAGATTTACAGTCTGATGCAATTGTCCACTCTGCCACACGCCCTCGACCTATGCTATATTACCTATTTGCTTACTGTTTGTCAACCGGTAAGCCGATTTTTTTTCAATCGTCAGACCGGCGCCGCGAAACTGCAGCCATCCCAGGCCTCAGGAATCTTAAAGCGAACGTTCCTGCGCTTTCCTGTTTTAATGCAGGCCGGAAAAATGATAAGGACAACGCCGCTAAAACGAGACAGTATCGCTGAAAACGGCGCAGCGGCATAACTGCATTATGCCTGCAGACGTTTGCCATATCATTGAGAGCGCAGCGAAGACTCTTGCAGACATGTTCTGCAGGTTTTCGCTGTTTAGGTTCTCTTCTGCACTTCTCTCCGCGGCCGCCTTTGGCTCGGACGCTCGCTCCTGCGCAGAACGGAACCGGCGTTAAGCAAGTATGCTGAAAGCCCGTTTTCGCTTACTTGCCGACAGCGATAATAAAGTATTCGTCTTTTAATCCAGGCCTGCTATATATGCAGGCAGGATTTACAGCCGACTATAAGAGAATTTTATAGGGTTTTATTTCATGGACTGAAATTTAATTCATATAATGCGCGATAATTACATTCCGGAGTGTTTTGTGAATTTATGAGCGAAAACAATACAGAAAATAATTCCGTTCAGCCGGCCAATGAAGCTGTTTTTTTGGGCGCGTCGGATAATGAAGGCAGCAAGGACGCCGCTAAGTCCTCGGCTGCCGGCGAAAGCAAAAAAGAAGAAAACCGCATTGAAATAAAGCTGGCCTCGGATTTTGATTTTACTACCGGACAAAAGCCGGAAGCTCCTAAAAAGAACAAAGCTCCGCGTCCGGGCTCCTTCCAGCCTGCCGGCGGCCGCAGGGAGCATAAGGCTCCGGGAATGCCGGATTTGAGCATGCTGAAAAAGAGAGATGACAGTTCGGCCAGAAATTTTGACGACGACTACTGTCCCCCGTCAGACCCCGATGAAATAAGCCATGATATACAGGTTTCCAAAAGCGCCGTAAAGCTGATAGGCGCGTTCCTGGCAATTCTGCTGATAGTCGTCACCGGTTTGGTCATATACAGGAACAAATCCAACGACGCCGCAGATAACGGCCAAGAGTATACCGCGACCTATGTTTCCGGCGAAAATTTAAAAGTGAATCTGAGCGCTTCCGAATGGGCGACCCTGTCTGCAGGTTCAGCCGTGAAGCCCAATTCCTTAATTATGACCTCAGACAGCCCGGACAACGTGCTTACCCTGCCCAACGACGCTACCTTAAGAGCCGATTCCAACACATATTTTAAGCTTGAGAGCATTTCTTCAGGCAAAGACGGCAAGGTGACGGTTACGGCCGATCTCTCCAAGGGACGCCTGTTCGCCGTAGATTCCCCCAACACAAATATCGTTATAAACACGAAATACTGCCGGATATCTCCTGTGGGCACAAAATACTGCGTTACTCAGGAAGAGCATGCCAATTTAACCGAAGAGACCGTCGTTTTCGTATTTGACGGTTCCGTCAAAGTGGCGCACAAAACTGATTCGGCGGCGAGCATGCTGGTCAACGCAAATTACAAAACCGTCGTAAAGGAGACCTCTATCCAGAAACCTTCCCTCATCGGCAAGCACAAAAGCAACTGGCTGAGCTGGAATCTGGCCTGGCGGACTCTCAATGAAATGCAGGGAGCGGCTAAAAGAAATAAGGTCGACAAAAAAGCCAAAAAATCCAATCCCAACGTTCAGACCTACAATTCCGCAGGCGACGTCAACATGCGCGCCAATGCGCCGGATAACTTCACCCGCTCGCACAGCGGTAAGCAAAGCGGCTCCTCCGCTTCGCAGGCGGCTTCTCCTTCTCAGCCTCAGAACACGGTCGCCGATCCCTATCACGATCACGTTGTAATGCCTTCGGCTAAGGACACCCGGCCGAATAACCGTCCGGCCGCTCCTCCGCGTCCCGCTCCTGCCCAACAGTATTCCAATAAGCAGCCACCGGCTTATAATCCCGGCAATATCAATAATCAGGGAATGCCTAACGCTCCCGGTGCGATGGACAATTCTCAGTTTAACCCTGTTGTCAACAACTACGATGTGTATAACAACCAGCCGAATAACTACGGAAATCCTCCGAATCAGCCTTATTACGACAACAATCAGAATTATCCGCCGCCCGGCGACAACCGCGGTCCCAACAACCCGCCTCCGCCCAACAACAATCAGCCTCCCAACCCTCCGCCGCCGGATCAAATGCATTTTGATCCCAACACCGGCATGGTGAGCCCCGCCTACAATCCTAATGAGGCGACTCCCTTAAACGACAAGGATCTTCTGCATTCCGTAACCGACGAAAAGAACAACGATAATCTGCTGAAGGCCAAAACTTCCAAAGAGAACGTTTTGAACGCTTCGCATTACAAATAACCTTACAACGTTATGAGCTCATACGGATATGAGACCTTTAAGCTCGCTTACAGGTCTCATATCTTTGTATATTAAGAAAAAACAAGGCTCCGGCAAAATGAAAATTCTTTTGGTAAATCCTCCTCTGTCAGCCGAAGAACAGCGAAACCCTGTAGTTTCAAACCTCTTCGCCAACGCTATGCCTCTGGGCATCTTATATATCGCCTCCTACGGAATTGAACGCGGCCTGAATATTCAGGCCATAGACGCGCCAGCCGAACGCATGACCCTGGACGATACCATGGCAAAAATTAAAAAGATAGCTCCGGACGTCGTAGGCATTACTACCACCACTCCGGTCTTTCACCGCGCCATAGCCCTGGCCCGCGCCGTAAAGGCCTGGGGACCGAGTATCGTCACCGTAGTGGGCGGCCCCCACATCAACGCCGCTCCTATCACCTCGATGATGAACAAATGCTTCGACATTGCCTGTCTGGGCGAAGGGGAAATTACCTTTTATGAACTGGTCACCGCCTTAGCCAGAGGTGAAGACCCCAATCATATACCCGGCCTGATCTTCCGGGGCGGCTCCGGCATCATACGCTTTACGGCGCCGCGTCAGCATCTGATGGATCTGGATCAGCTGCCCTTCCCTGCCCGCAATCTTTTAAATCCCAAATTATACACGTCCCTGCCTACCGACGTTAAGTATCTGCCCAAATTTACGGTCCTGGCCACCCGCGGCTGTCCCTTTCACTGCACCTTCTGCGATCATGCCGCCGGCGGCGAAAAATACCGCACCCCTTCGCCTAAATATATGGTAGACGAGCTGGAAATGCTGGAAAAACAATACAAAGCCAGGGAAGTGGCTTTCGTAGGCAGCACCTTCACCGCCAAGGCCGAAAAAGCCGAAGAGATGTGCAATCTCATTCTGGAGCGCGGCCTCAAACTGCAGTGGACCTGCTCGACCCGAGTAGACGTAGTAAGTGAAAAACTGCTGACTCTGATGAAAAAAGCCGGCTGCTGGTGCATAAGGTTCGGCGTGGAAAGCGGCAGTCAGAAGATTCTCAATCAAATCCGCAAGGGCATCACCAAGGAGCAGATTACCAAAGCCATCAACCTCTGCGAAAAAGTCGGCATTTGCACTAAAGCCTTCTTCATAGTGGGCCATCCCATGGAGACCATCCAAACCATGGAAGAAACTATAGAATTTGCCTGCTCTCTGCCCCTTACCGATATTACCGTCCAGCTCAACACACCTCTGCCGAACACCCACCAATATGCCACCGCCCACGACTTCGGCCATATCCCCTCCGTCGACTATTCAAAATATTCATTCTTTTCGCCGGTCTTTATCCCCAACGGCCTGACAGCCGAGGACCTGGCCTACTATCACAAGGAGTTTTACCGTCGCTTCTTCTGGCGGCCGGAAACCATCAAAAGACAGATCAAAAAGGTTGCGCACTGGGCCACGCTGATGAACTATTTCAGATGTCTGGATCTCATCTTTTATCTGACCCTGGATCTCTTCAAGCGCCCTTCCCGCGATCCCAAGGCCGCCGAACAGGTGACCTCCTCTCCAATCGGCGAATCGCCCAAAACTTAAAAGCTCAAACGCATCCGCGCAGCGCAAAGGAATACAATTATGCCTAATCTGAGAACCCTAGCCGTCTCCGACAGCCTGTACATGGCTCAATTTTACGGACAGATCTGTCAAATAGATCCCTGCCTCTGGGATACCGCCGCCGAAATATTTAAAGCTATGGTAAAATCGCCTCTGGCCTATACAGTAGTATCCCTCGATGAAAGAGGTCAGATTGACGGCTTCTGCATAGCGACCACCGATCGGCAGCGTCTCCTTTCCGAGCTCTTTTCACGCATGCCTCTTATGGTAGTTAAATGCATCTTCGCCTATCCCAAACAGGCTAAAGAGCTTCTGCGCCTCTTTGCCTCTCCCATTAAGGCCAAGCACTCCACAGCCGCCGAAATTATTTATATCACACACCGTGACCGCGATACGCAGACCGCCATGCTGCAGGCCTGCCTGCAGTATCTGCGCACTCAGGGCATAGATACGGTTTACGCGCATACCTATGATAAGCTGACCGCCGAGGCCATTGAAGCGGCCGGCTTTGAGAGCGTTCAGAACACAGGTTCGGCCTGTCGGAACGGTCTTATCATGCAGGTTCACAATTTTCAGGCTCTGGCCAAATGCTACAAAATCGCCGTCGAAGGCGACAAGAACTTTGTGCCCGGCCCCTTCACCCTGGCCGATCGCCTCCGCTGCGCTTTCCGCTGGGAACTTATGGTGGTTCTGCCCATTTATACCCTGGTTCTGATTCCCTTCGCCTCAGCGCTGGCCTATCTGGCTCATACCCGCATCGACAGATATCTGGGGCTGCCCGATATTGTCGCTTCGCCTTACAATTATCTGGTCTTTATAGCTCTGCTGCTTATCGGCGGCTTAATGCTGGTTCACAGTTACTCATATTTAATTTTGGAAGGCGAAGGCGGTCCCGTGCCTCCCTGGTCCTCCAAAACCCGCCGCCTGGTCACTAACGGTCCCTATACCTACGTGCGCCATCCCTCGGTCATTGCCAAACTCATAGGCGTAATCGGCCTGGCCTTTGCCTTTAACTCCTGGGCCTTTCTGCTCATCGTCATTCCTCTGCTGCTGTGCTGGTCGATCGGCTGGAACGGCCTGCGTCAGGACGCCGATTTGGTCGAGGTATTCGGAGACGAATATCTCGAATACAAAAACAGAGTGCCCATGCTTATCCCGAAATTCATACGCAAATAAATGTTGAAGCGTCTCGCCGGCTTGAGCAAATATATTATTACCGTCGTCTTTTTAGCCGTCACCTTCTACACGGTCGATCTGTCCTGGCGCGAATGGTCTCAGCTGCTGACGGAATACGATATTGCCTTCCGCTATGTAATTGCGGCCCTTGCAGGCATGACCTTCATAGTGGCCGTAAACAGCTGGAAATGGCAGATCGCCATGAAGGCCCAGAATCTGAAGCCCAATTATCGGCGGGTGTTTTATCATTATTTTGCCGGATATTTTTTTAACGCTTTTATTACCGGCACCGGCGACATAAAACGGGCTATCGATCTGGGCAGAGAACAGAAGAACTATCCGGGAGTTATGGCCTCGGTCATCGCCGACAGATGGTCCGGCGTAGTAGGTCAGCTTTCATTAGGGCTTATCACCATATTAATGGCATATTATAAAGACAACTCTCTGGGAGAGATTCTCTCCGCCGCTTTTTT
>JAFTAM010000059.1 GCA_017458675.1 bacterium | reverse complement strand
GCATGTTCTGCATGTTTTTGCTATGTCGGTTTTGTTTTGCACTTCGCTCCGCGCTCGCCGTAACCGGAGCTCGGACGCTCGCTTCAGAGCAAAACAAAACCTGTGTATAACATGTCTGCTTAAAGCCTGTTTTTGCTTAACTTACCGACAGTGAAGCAGCAGATATTTTTTTTAAACTTATAAGAAAAAAAAGCCCTTTCTGCCGTTTTGAGGCGGCGAAGGGCTTTCTTTTTTCTTGACTGTCAGTTCTTCAGGCTATATGAATTTGCTCAGCAAACCTTTGATTGCGCCCTTAACTGTGGGCAGAATACCGGGCAGCGCCATCTTCAGAGCTATAGCCACGCCTACCAGCGATTCGCCGGCGATGATGCCGGAAGCGACGGGAACGATATAATCGTCGGCCGTCTGCTTATGCTTCTTTTCTAAGTAAGTGGCGATGCAGGCGCCGATAAACATTGACAGCGAGTTATAGAAGGGGATGACCATGGCCAGTCCCAGGCCGGTCGCGGAGGGAATGAACTTTTTGTATTTGGGGAAGAACTTCTCCAGAACCGGAATCAGGATGCCGATTAAGCAGCCTATGCCCATGCCCAGGCGGGCGGTAGGATGGAGGGCGGAGAAACCGTCCTTTAGCAGTTCGGCCACCTTGGCCCAGACCTGAGCGCTGGGGGCAGGCCAGGCGGTACTGCCCAGCACGCTGGCGTCGGGAACGATCAGATAAAAGGCGGGGACTACGACCAGCGTACCGGCGATAACGCCGCTGAGCTGAGCCAGGAACTGCTGGCGGGGGTTAGCGCCCAGGACGTAGCCGCTTTTGAGGTCGGTCAGCAGGTCGGCGGAAGCGCCGGCCGCGCCGGCGGTCAAACCGGCGGTCATCAGGTTGGTAGTCATTTTGGAAGGGGCCAGCAGACCGAAAGTGAGCTGAGTAATTTTGCCCATGGCGCCGACAGGGGTGATATCCGATTCGCCGGTGGCGCGGCAGGCTACCAGAGCCAGGAAGAAAGTGGCGACGACGGCGATGAGGCCCATCCACCAGGTGGTGTCAAAAACGGTGTGGAGGATGATGATGCAGGCCAGACCGGACACGGCGGTGCCGATCACGAACCACAGCGGGGGTACTTCAATAGCTTCCATAGGATCGTCAGTCTTGCTGCTCTTGCCGAAGATGTTGGCCAGACCGCTGAAGGCGCGCAGCATGGTCTTCCATTCCATGGCGAACATGGTCAGTCCCGAGGCGACCATGATGGCCGCGCCCGTCCAGGTGCTCCAGCCCACGATGGTGCGGTAGCCGTTTTCGCCCAGGAGATTTCCGTCGATAGCGCCGATTTCGGTCATCCAGGGAGCTAAAACTCCGTAGCAGATCAGACCTCCCAGCAGCATAGACCAGGAGACGCGCCAGCCGACCAGAGCGCCGGCTGCGACCATGACGCCGCTGAGATCAAAACTTATGGTCCAGGTCCCCAAGGCTCTTTTGGCCAGCGTTCCGGGGAAGCTGATCAGACTGGGAATCCAGGAGAGACCGTCGCGGATAATGGCGATAGCGCCGCCGAGCAATCCGGCAATGCCCAGGGCCCGGGCCTTTTTCATGGCCTCGGCGCCGTGGGAGTGGAGGCTGCGCAGCGTTTCGGCGCAGGCCACGCCCGAGGGGAACTTGAGCTGCTCGACGTTGATCATCTGGCGCTTCATGGGAATAGCCATAAAGACGCCCAGAGTGGCCAGGAAGAAGGTCCATAGCGTCAGTACGCCCCAGGTCATGTGGGTTCCGGTCAGCAGCAGATAGGCGGAGATTGCCGATACCATGGTGCCGCCGGTGGAATAGCCCGCCGAGGAGGCGCAGGACTGCATGCAGTTGTTCTCCAGAATAGACATCTGGGTTTTAAAAATTTTGGGAAAAACCTTATGCAGAGTAGTCCAGATTGAATAGGAAAGTATGCAGGCGGTAATGGCTACGCCCAAGCCCCAGCCGGTCTTTAAGCCGACGTACAGATTGGAAAGGGACATCAGACCGCCGATTAAAGCGCCCATAATGACGGCGCGCCAAGTGAGCTGGGGCACGCCCGGACCTCTGTAGATATGCTTAAACCAATAATGCTCCGGGTCTTCGCCCTCCTGCATGGGCGGAGGGGCGTCCTTAGCGTCTTCGCCTTCTTTTGCCGAGGTTTCCGCCGCTTCGGCCTTCGCTTCGGCTCCGTTTTCAGTCTTTTCTGACTGAGCGGCGCTCTGAGAGGACGCGCTTTCAGACTGTTCTGTTTCTGCAGTATTTAGGTCTGCCTTGGCTGCCGCGGTCTTTTCCGCCGCAGGCGCGCCTGCCGGGTCTTCTTCCCGAACGGGCGCGGTCTCTGATGATTGCGGACTTGTCACAATATATAATAACCTTTGCTTAAATTTTGATTAAAAATAATGTGGCCCCCTTTAGCCCTTTGTTAATTCCTTCCTTTTTCTGTTGAGATTAAAAGCAGGAAAAAAACTCATTTTATTTGATATTAAAGACTGTTGAATATGCAGATATTTTTGTCCGACTTTTTTGCTGCTTATTATTTTGTAAAATAAAGGCAGAGCCGATAACTATTATTTATTTCAGAGGTCAGTATGAATCATTTTAAGCTCAGACATAAAATTTTAAGCGAAAAAATCCCCGATATCTCGGTCCTGCTCTTCTCCGGGACTTCCCTGAGCCGCAATTACCCGGCCAACACTTATCCCTTCAGAGCTCAGAGCCATTTTCTCTATCTGGCCGGAGTCTGTCCCGAAGGTTCGTATTTTCTGCTCCGTGAAGGCACGGCCCGTCTTTTTGTTCCGGAGGTCACCCTGGACGATATCGTTTGGAGCGGAATGCCGGAAAGCGCGGAAATAATTGCGGAGCGCAGCGGCTGCGAAGTTCACGAACTTTCCGAGCTGCCCGAGTATTTAAAGGATATTGCCGCGGAGCGTCTGGCCTCGCTGCCGCACAGCGAAGCTTCGCAGAACAATATCCTGAGCGGGGCGCTGGGACGGCTTCCCTCTCTGGAAAACGCTGCGGACCGCAGACTGGCTCTGGCCTTAATAGAGATGCGTCTGCACAACGACGAGGCGGCCTGCCGGGAGCTGCGCCGGGCCTGCGCTCTGACGGTTAAGGCCCATATGTACGGGCTGAGGGCTCTGAGAGGAATTAACAGAGGCGGCGGCTATGGGTCTGAGTCCGATATCAATGAGGCCATGCTGGATCCGATAATCCGAAACGGCGGCTATGTCTCATTTAATCCCATTATTTCCACTTCCGGCGAGCGCCTGCATCAGGTTAAACTGGGAGAAAATTTGGCTCCTGGCCGTTTGCTGCTGGTCGATTTCGGTGCGGAAAGTCCTTCGGGTTGGGCCGGAGATATCACCAACACCTGGCCGGTGAACGGAAAATACAGCGGAAAGCAGGCTTTAATCTATAATACCTGCCTGCGGGCGCATAAAGAATGCGCGGCCATGCTTAGAGCCGGCACGGAATGGACTCAGGTCCACGGCAAGGCTCTGGCCGTCATTGCCGAAGGACTGCAGGAAATCGGCATTTTGAAGGGCGGTTCGGTTGAGGAGTATCTTGAGGATAATGTGATTTCGCTCTTTATGCCTCACGGTATCGGACATCTTATGGGCATAGACGTGCATGATATGGAGGACCTGGGAGATCTGGCCGGATACGCTCCCGGCAGAGAGCGCAGCAAAAAGTTCGGCTGGAACTGTCTGCGCCTGAACCGTCCCTTGGCAGAGGGCATGGCCGTTACGGTTGAGCCGGGCATATACTTTATACCTGAGCTCTTTGAACGGCCGGAGTTTGCCGATTCGGTAAGGAAATATGTCGACAGAGAGCGGCTGGCGCAGTTTCTTGAAGTCCACGGAGTCCGCATAGAGAGAGACTATCTTATAACCGCCGGCGGAAGCGAGCTTCTGACGCCGGATATGCCGACGAAAATATGTGAAATTGAAGATTTTATGGAGCAGACATTATGAAACCATACGAAGGCGACGGAAAAAAACATCTGGTACTGCGCAGCTATGAAAAAAAGGCGCGCCATATTCCCAGCGGACGCTATATCAGCGCGTCGGTGAACAGCCTGGGCCATCCCTTTGTGGTCTTCTGCACCAACGAGTTCTGTCCGGCCTATCTTTACGCGGAAAACGCTCTGCCCTTCTGGACCGAAGACTGTCCGGAGCGCTTCGGCATACTGCGCTGCCCCGACTGCGGCGCGCCGGTAGTCAGACCGGATTCTCCGCTGGACAAATGAGAATTCTGCGTTTTCTGCCGAAGCCGGCCCGCGGCCGGCGACCTGCATAGGTTTAGAGGCCGGGAGGCTCGAAGCTTAAACCCTGTTTTTAAAAAACTGAAAAAGAGGCGGTTGTTTTTTGTATGAAGCTGGTTATTATTGGCGGAGGTCCGGGCGGCTATACGGCGGCGATCAGGGCCGCCCAGCTGGGCATGGAAGTCACTTTAGTCGAAGAGGACAAGAATCTGGGCGGAACCTGTTTAAACAGGGGCTGCATCCCCACTAAGATTTTTGCGGAAAGCGCCGCCCGCCGGCGGCAGCTTCAGGATGACGCCGAGTTCGGCATTGAGCTTGAGGGCGCCGTTAAATTCAACGCCGAAAAAATGCAGGAGCGCAAAAACTCGGTAGTGCGCCGTCTGGCTATGGGAGTGAGCGGCCTGCTGAAGAAGAACGGCGTCAGAGTCGTCAACGCCCGGGGACGTTTGCTGGGAGAGGGCAAAGTCGAAGCCGGAGAGGAAATTTTAGAAGCCGACAGGATCCTTCTGGCGACAGGCTCCCGGGTCTTTGTTCCGCCGGTATTCCCCGCTGACGGCGAGAAAATAGTCACTTCCGACGATATTCTGCAGCTCAGACATGTTCCGGAATCTCTGATTGTGGTCGGTTCCGGAGCGGTGGGCATGGAATTTGCCTGCGTCTATGCGGCGCTGGGCGCTAAGGTCAGCGTGGTGGAGATGCTCCCCCGGCTGCTGCCTCTGGAGGACGAAGAGGTCTCGGCGGAGATGCTGCGCTTGATGCGCAAGGCCGGTTTTAGTATTTATCTGCAGGCTAAGATTACCGAGGTCAAAATTGAAAACGGCCGGGTCTCCGCTTACGGAGAGAATCTGGGAGCGGAGGGCCGGATAGAGGCGGAAATGCTGCTGGCGGCGGTGGGCCGCAGGGCCAATCTGCAGGATTTGGGTCTGGAAAACGCCGGCTTGGAGATAAACGCCCGAGGCCGTTTAGAGGTCAATAAATACATGCAGACCGCCGCGGAAAATATTTACGCCATAGGCGATATTATCCCCGGGCCCCAGCTGGCTCATATGGCGGCGGCCGAAGGCATACTGGCGGTCGAGCATATGACAGGACTGCCGGTTAAGGAACTCAATTTTGCCAACAGTCCGGCAGCTACCTATTCGCATCCCGAAGTGGCCAGCGTCGGCTTGACTCAGCGGCAGGCCGAGGAGGCCGGTTTGGCCGTTAAGATCGGCAAATTCCCCTTCGCGGCTTTGGGCAAGGCGGCGGTGGGCGGCCATACCGACGGCTTTGTCAAAATAGTGGCCGAAGCCGAAAGCGGCAGAATTCTGGGCGCGCATATCATCGGCTGCGGCGCCTGCGATTTAATCGGCGAGGCTTCTCTGGCCGTTGAGAACGGCCTTACCCTGGAAGAAGTGAAGAATGCGATTCATCCTCATCCCGGTCTGGCGGAAGCGATAGCCGAATCTGTCCATCATGCGCTGGGCACGCCCTTGAACTTCCTGCCCCCGCCGCCCCGACGTTCCCGCCGCTGAGGCAGGTCAGGAATACAGAAGCGGTCCCGGAGGCGGCCGTCGCTTTGGGGTTATCTGCGAAATGTGGTGGAAATATGGAATCGGATAGTTTAAACAGGGAAGCCTTTATGGCGGAGCCCGAGCTGGAAATTCCGGATACAGGCTCGCCGGAATGGGAAAAAAATATTCTCAAGCCCGAATGGCTGAAGGTCAGGATCGGTACCGACAGAGGCTACGGCGCGGTTAACCAGGCTTTGAAGAGCCGCTGTCTGCATACGGTCTGTCAGGAGGCGCGCTGTCCCAATATTTCCGAATGCTGGACCTCGGGGACGGCTACCTTTATGATTATGGGCGATATCTGCACCAGAGGCTGCGCCTACTGCGCCGTCAAAACCGGCAGGCCCGCTCCCTTGGACGGGAACGAGCCGGAAAGGGTGGCTCAGGCGGTTTTAAGCTTAAAGCTGGACTATGCGGTTATCACCTCCGTCGATCGCGACGATCTGCCCGACGGCGGCGCGGAGCATTTCGCCTCGGTAATTAAAGCTGTGCGCCGAAGTGTGCCCGGCTGTAAAATTGAGGTGCTGATTCCCGACTTCGGCGGCGATCTAAATGCGCTGGAGCGGGTTCTGGAGGCCGGCCCGGACGTATTGAACCACAATATCGAAACCGTAAAGCGCCTTTATAAAAGGCTGCGGGCCAAGGGAGATTACCGGAGATGTCTGGACATACTGAAATATGCCAAGGAGCATATGCCGGCTGATAAGCGCACCAAGTCCGGCTTAATGGTCGGGCTGGGGGAGAGCTGCCGGGAAATTCTGTATCTTATGGACGATCTGCGCAGCGCGGGCACGGATGTTATGACGATCGGTCAGTATCTGCGTCCCAGCCTGAAAAACGTTCCGGTGATGAAGTATCGCAGCCCTGAAGAATTTGCCTTTTTCAGGGAAGAGGGCCTGAAGCGCGGCTTTAAGTTTGTGGAGGCCGGCCCGCTGGTCCGTTCCTCTTACAGGGCCGCTTCTCACTTCGGCGCCTGAAATTTTTTAGTCTTTTTCAGGATTTTTTTTAATTAGCAATGACTTTTCGGCGCCGTTTGTAATAAAATAACAAAAGCGCGTTTTTTGAAATATTATTTTTTGAGGTTCTGAACAAGGAGGCTTGGAAATAGCGTGTTAAAGGTTGTAAGGGATATGTTCCGCAAGAGGTCCAAGGCTTTGCTGGCCGACAGCGGCGAGTATTTGTGTGAAGCGGCAGGGTACCGTATCTCTTACGATGCCGACCGCCTGGCCGTATATTTCGGACAGAATGTCGATCCCATATTTGTGCTCAGCGGCATCAACTTTGAGGAACCGCTCACTTCCGAGACCGTGCGCGGCGGCGTGCCTGCCAAGGTTTACAAGTTCGGCGACGATCTCTCGATAACTTATATAACCTCCGCCGAGACCGTAAATTTTGCCGAGCAGTTCGGCGTGCAGAAGGCCGTTTACAGCAGGATTCCCAATTCCCGCCAGGGCTTGGAGCTCGACGTCATGTTCGGCATGGAAAAGGTCCGCTATCTGATTGATTTCGCTCTGGGCTGCACAGTCAGCAACCTCAATGAGCTCGACGTCAGCGACAGCCGCATTAACGCGGCGCCGCCCATCAATCAGATGGTAGCTTTCCTGAAGGCTACCTCTCATCAGAGGCGTACAATTCTTCATTCTCTGTCCGGCTTTGTGCGTCACTGCAATATCGAACAGGTCAACAGGGTTGTAGGCTTCATTCTTAAAAACGTCAATAAGAACGAATATTTCATGCATCACTCGGTGCTGAGCCTGCGCGACCGTCTGCAGCAGCACGGCAAGCGCGTCAATTTCAACTCGCTGGCGGCGATGTGCCTGCTCACCGATATTTATCTGGGCAAACTCGACGAGGCCGGTCTTCAGGCCTATATGGACAACAAACAGACGGTAGGCGTAAGCGACGCGGCCTGCGCGGCGACCGGCCTCTTCCTGGGCGATTCAACCTTTGAGATCGGCGATAATTCCGATATAGAGCGCGGCCTGCAGTTCCTCAAAGACGTGGTGGGCAGCCGTTCCAGACGCACCATTCTTTACGACATCGCCGAGGACGGCGGCAGCAAAGTCTCTATTTCGGCGGTCAAAAAGCTGATGGACACCGTGCCTGAGGCCGAAATCAACGCCGCCCGCGAGAGAGAGCCTCTGGCGCTGCTGCTGGAAGCCAACGGCAAGCGCATCAAGGACGATACCGTGGCGGCTCTCTGCCTCTATACCGACCTGGAAATCGGCGCTATCAGCGAGCAGAACATCGAACAGTTCCTGCCCGAAGTCTATCTGGAGGAGCATTCCGCTTATTCTCTGGTGACGGTAGGACGCAACTTCGGCCTGGACCTGCGCTGCGTCAAGATCGTATCCGATACGCCGGACGAAGCCTTCGACACCCTGGACGTGCTGCTGAAGCTGGCTAAAAACGGTGTTCTGGCCCGCTTTATCAATATTGAAAACAACCGTTTCCGGACTTTCTATCTCAAAGATATTGAAGACTGCCGCTCCGTTTATAAAAACAGCTATCTGTTTACGGGCCAGCTCATTCTGGAACTGCCCGCCGCCGAGCATATCAATTCCGCCGAGCTGGATGAGTTTTTCAAGACCGGCAAACCCTTTATGGGCTGCTTCGTTTCCGAAGACCGCGTCATCAGATGGGAGATAGTCCGCCAAAACAGCGAAGCCAAGCTGCCTGCCTCGGCTGTCGACAGGTACGGTTTCATTGAAGGCTGCCGCGCCTACAGATTTGAAGGACGCGTCCTGGGCGCCGCCTCCAAGTGCGATTTGGACGATTTAAGCGGCGAGGGCGGAGTTATAACCGTCTGCAAAGATAAGAAGGGCTACGTTAAGTATAAGTATCTGCCTCTGACCGAGGAAGAGGAGAGAAGAATTACCGACAAGGAACTGACCTACGACGGCTCTATCCTGATTCTTCCGGAAATTAAGGATCTGCAGGCCCGCATTTATGAGCTGGACGCTCAGGAACTGGCCGGAATAGGCAGTACGGAAAGTCCGGAATATCTGCGCCTGATCGGCTGCATGAACGGCGTGCGGGCCGCTTTGCTCAGCGAAGCCGAGACGGTGTCTCTGAAGAACAATATCGAGGCTCTGGACAAGATCCGCGATACCCTTTTAAAGCCCGATTTCAAAAACGGTCTGGTAGAAGTTCTGGACTTCACTTCCCGCTGCAAGCTTACGGCCGCCTTGGGCGCCAAGGGAAAAGCTCTGCGCGGGGAGATCTATATAAATCATACGGTTTTAGAGGCTCTACAGAACGATTCTCTGCGCGAGGCGGCGGTCATGATGATCCTCTACGCCATGTGTCAGGATAAAAACGGTCAGCTGGAATACTTTAAGATCGCCTGGTCGGAGGAGCTCTTCAGGAATTTGATTTTGGAAAAGCTCTTCAACCTGATTCACAGCGAGAGCCTTTCGGTTAAAATTCTGGCCTGCCGTCTGCTGGGCGCCAGGATGTTCGCCGAATCGGTGGACGCTTACGAAGCGGCGGTTTACGTGATCAGCAGCATGCTCAATGACAAGCAGATGGGATTGGTAGTGGCCATGGTTCTGGCCCGGCTGATCTTAAACGCCTCTCTGGAAATTGGCGAATATATCTGCTTAGGCCCCTGGGATCGCATCGACATCGTCAAAGAGGCCAATACGGCGGCCACCGAGGATATGGCCTCTACCATCGAGCAGTGGCTGGCTCATCCGCCGGTCTCGGCCGAGGACAGAAGCGTGGTGGTTTCGGCTATGGCCAACCTGCGCAACGAAAAGAACAAGATCCGCACTCTGTGCATGTACTCCAACAAGCTCAACGAGAGCTTCCTGAAGGAGAAGGACAACGAAAAGGTCAGCCGCCGCTACATTATTCTCAACCGCGGCGAAGACGAGAGCTATCGCAAGAGACTGCTCACCGCCTGGAAGGACTTCTTCAATTCCCGCAACATGGCCATGATGCGCACCGATTACGGCGCTCACGTCTTTGACATCTTTGCCGAGTTTATTCCCGATTACGAGAAGAAGATCAACAACAAGGTATTTCTGAAGCCTCAGATTTATGAAAAATACTCCTGGTACAAGATCATGGTCAGCGCCGATCCCATGTTTGCCAAGCTGGCTTCTTTCATAACTTCCGAGGAAACGGATGAAATAACCTCCAAAAACGTTCCCGTCATCTGCCGCGCCTACGATAAGTCGTTTATCCGCGATACGGTAGATCTGGGCCGCTGCGAGGTCTTCTGTCCGGAGGCCAACTGCTGGGTTCCCTTCATGGACAAGCGCTTTGCCATCTCTCTGCACCTTTACGGCGAAGACAAGATGTTCTATGAAAATCTGGAGCGCATGTACAACACGGTCTCCAATTTCGCCGCCAACTATCCTCAGGAAGAAGAAGGCGGAACGCAGACTTCCGGCAGAGCAGGGACTAAGGATTATTATGTTTCCTGTCAGAATCTCAGCGAGCTGGCTGAAAAGCTGGCCGAGGGCTTCCGCATTCCCAACCTGCGCCGTCAGGTTCTGGACGTGCTGTTAGGCGCCAGCGCCGAGAGCAAGTATGAGCTTTTGCCTTATGTGGACTGAGGCGTCGGCTGCGTTTTATTAATTTTTGGATTATTTCTCCCGCAGAGCTGAAAAAAAGCTTTACTTGAGCGAAATATGTGGGATAATTTAAGCAAAGTATTGACTATTAAGGAGGCAGGTTTTAATGTCGTTTTTAGGATTATTAGGTAATTTCGGCAGTATGGGCGGCCTTATGAACATTGCTTCGGCTGGCTTAAACGTCTCCCAGGCCTTAGGTTCAAAGGGCTCCAACAACAAAGCTCCCGAAACTATGACCAAGGAAGATCTCAGCAGCACCATTGACTCTTACATGGCCGAGATGAAGGAAAAGTACGCCAGCCTGGGCATCGAGTTCCCCAACTTCGATCAGATGATGGGCAACGAATATTTCCTCAGTCAGGAAGAGCAGGACGATATGCTGGCCGCGGCTCAGGAGTTCTCCACTAAGAAATCCGCCTACCAGACGGCTATGCAGAACCAGATGTCCCGCTACAAAGAAGATTTGGAAACCGCGAAATCCGACGTATTCAAAGAGTACCACTATGAATTTGACAGCGAGGGCAACGCTATTTTGGATTCCGACGGCTATCCTAAATGCTTTGAGGGCAAAGAGACTGACGAGCAGTCGGAGATGCGTTCTCATTGGGAAGTCAAGAGAAAGCGCGCCGCCGAGGATGCGCAGGTCGCCGATATGGAAGACGGCGAGATTGAGGCCCTCAGCGACGAGAATAAAGAGGTCGGTCCCTTCACCGCTGTTATGAACGATCTTTCCAGCAATTATTCCGAGCTCAACAAGCTCATGGAAGATCCGGACGCTACCATTGAAGTTAACGGCGAGCAGTGCAACATGGAGCGGATCATGAAGGAATATCAGAGAGAGTCCACCATTTCTCAGCTTGAGCAGGAAGTCGACGAACTCAAGGAGACCATGCCTTCCGTATTAAAGGGTCTGGTCGACGGCAACCCCGCCCATTTCGGCCAGGCTGAGGGAGTTATGTCCGACTGGACCAGAGAGCTCTTCAGCGCCTACGATAATTGGGGCGTCGTCGAGAACGGCATGTCCGCTTATGACGAGTGCGAAAGAAGGACCGAGGAGACATACAACGCCAGCGCTTATAAGGGATATCAGGACAAGATTAAGAACAACGTCCAGTCGCTGAAGGATAAGCTGCAGGACGCTATTTCCAACATGTCCGACTGGCAGCTTGACGGTTATGCCATGGAGTATTCTCTGTAAGTTCTGAAAGAGTGAGCGCATAATCCCGCAGAGCAGCGCCTCCCAAACCGGGGGGCGTTGTTTTTTTATACAGTTTTGTTGTATTATTTCAGTTATGAAGATTGTTAAATGCGCAGCCTTGCTGCTGCTTTTGTTTTTGGCAGGTTTCGCCGGCTATAAATATTTTTATGATTCGGATTGGCTGCTGGCAAAGTATGAGGAGCGGATGGCGGAATATCTGGCCGAGGTCTCCGAGGCTTATCCCAAGTTAGAAGATTTTACCGGCATAATCAGCAAAGCCGCCGCTGAAAATCCGCGTTTTGCCGAAAAATACAAAGGGCTTTGCCGGCTCAGGCATAGGGCTCACGACGCCGGCTTCAGAAGGAAGGGCTCGGCGCCTTACCGTTTTTATTTATGGGAACTCTTTTATGACGAGCCCATAATTGACGCCGATGTGGAATCGCAGCCGGACGACTATAAAAGGCGCATATTTGCTTATATAGGCAAGGTAGGCCCGGCTCGGGTGATGGAAGCGGCTCAATTTATTGACTCTGATAAATTTCCCTCGAATTGGCAAAACTATAAGCATTACAGGGACGTGCCGGAATATTTAAACACCATCAAGGCCGGCGACGGGGAGGACGCTGAACAGCCCGGTTTTGAGTGGGTGAAATGGCGGGCTTTCAGTCATTTGCTCAGGCATACCTACAGCGACAGAGTGGCGGCGATCTATGCCTCGGGCATGGATATTTCCCTGCATGAACTGAATTACAGTCTCGAGGGCAAGGATATTCTGGACGTGGGTACGGGCAGCGGCGTGTGTCTGCCGGTCTTTCGGGTCTGCATGGGCGATAAGGCCAAGCTGGCCGCCACCGATATCGATCCGTACGTTTTGGATGCCTGCGCCTTTTTAAATAAGGATTTTAACGTCAAAACCTTTGTCTGCAAGGATAACAGCATAGAGCAGCCGGAAAACTCCTACGATATTATTACCATGCTCAGAGTTCATCTGGGCCCGGGGATAGGCGGCCTTTACGAAAGCCAAACGGTCCCCTGGCTGCAGTCGATGAGAAAGGCGCTGCGTCCCGGCGGTCTGCTGATTATATACGACGACGAGAAAAGGATTAAAAACGATATAGAATCGCATGTAACGCCTGTCGGTTTTGAAAAGGTGCTTTTTAAGGAAGAGCCCTTTGAGGATTTTTACGGCAATTATATTTATATATTTAAAGTGAAGAAATAATCCCCGGGCTTCTAAAAATTTATTCATCAGGCGAGGCAGCTTCTGAAGCAAGATTCTTCGCTGCGCTCAGAATTAGCCAATCCTGCGGTTATGAGCCGCTTCGCTCAGTGTTATTCCGAGCCGCTTTAGATTTATGTCAGCTTGAGTCAATAAAACTTCTGCCGTCCTGAGCTTTAGGCGAAGGGTATCTTCTGTTCGTCTGTCAAAAATTTTGCGGACTTTTTCGTCTGGCGCTTTAATTTTTCTGCAGTTTTGAGTTATACTATAAGGCAGGTTCAGCGCTTATTTATGAATACAATTATTTTGTGGTCATTTATGATAGCTTTTGGCATATCGGCCTGCTGCGGCTTCAGAGCCGGCTTGTGCCTGATATTCATTTCGGCGTTAGCTCATATCGGCTGGCTGGGACTCGATCCGCTCTTTAATTTTATGTCAAGCCAGCCCTTTATTATTATGGCCTGCGTCATGGCGGCGGCGGAAATTTTGCTGGATAAGTTCCGCAAATCCAGCTATATCGCCGATATTTTCGGTTTAGTGCTGCGCACCGGCGCGGCTGTCTGGATCTCTTTGGCGATTATGGCTTACAGCAAATTAGGAATATGGGCGGCTGTCGGAGCGGTCTTGGGAGGCTTGACCTCCTGCATTATCAATTTGGCCAAGCCTATCGTAAGCACCTGGCTGGTAGACCTCATGCCCGGCTCCGTCTCTCTGGGCACGGTGATTCTTTCGGTTTTTACCGATATTGTGATTGTGGCCGGCTTAATAATCGGCTATTGGTATAAGCCCTTTCTGGCCGTTTCCGGCATTCTTTCTTTAATTCTGGCCGTATTTGCGCTGTTTAAATTTTACCGCCAAGGCGGGCGCATGAGCTGGTTCTGGGGCCGCGTCGTCAGCAAAGAAGTTGAACATTAAAATGAAAAATCGCATATATATATATATATTAATAATCCTATTGGTGATATTTTTAGTGTTGGCAAAAATAGGCGCTATTGATAAACAAGATACATTGAGCCATAGTTCAAAGAGCGTACCTAAAGCTTCTGAAGGGATATTGAAAGCAGATTCTGCTTTAGCGGATTACGAAATAGAATTGGCTGCGCTTTTACGGCGGCTTCAGGAAAAATATCCCCGGCTTGAAAATTGGGAAGGCATTATTGATAAGGAAGAAGCTAAAGGCGAGGCGTTGGCGGCTGAATGCAGGGCGGTAAAGCAGGCAAGGTTAAACGCTTATAAATTGTATGCAGCTGAAAAGAGAACTGCCGTTTACAGATTTTATCTTTGGGAAAAGTTTTACAATAAACCTATTATTGACTCATACGTCGAGTCAAAGCCGGATGAGTATAAAGACCGCATATTTGCTTATATTTGCAGAGTCGATCCTGCCAGCGTGGCAGAAAATGCTCATGTAATTGATAATGATCAGTATCCATTAACCGACAATGAGTATTCTGCAGAGTATGCCATGGCAAATCCTACGCTGAAAAAAATACCTATTTATTTGCAGAATATTAAAACTGATTATTCTTTTTATAATCCACGTCCAAAGGGAAAGTGGTGGGCTAAATGGCGCGCGTTTGCCCACTTGCTTCGTCACTGCTATTCTTTGCCAATAGCAAAAGCGTATGAAAACGATATTAAAAATGCTTTAAATAACGTTGACTGCGATATGAACGGCAAAAGTCTGTTGGACGTCGGAACCGGCAGCGGCGTT